>JAUYTH010000250.1 GCA_030695165.1 Bacteroidales bacterium | reverse complement strand
AAGAGGATTTTAGCGGTGAGGGTATACTCTCAGATATTGAGATCTCCGATAAATCGAGCTCCTCAGGGTTGACAATTAATGCACAGAGTGGGGAGAAACTGGCTATGAAATTGGCCGATGGAGTGATAATAAACGGCAATGCATCTGCCAATATCTCTGTAAGCTCGGTTGAAAACTCGATAACAGAAACTGTTGACCCGGGAGTTGATCAGGAGCAGCTAAAAACGATGGTAAATGGTTATATGTATGTTATTCCATCAACTTTTGCAGATAAGAATAACGTGCAGTTTGCACTAACAATTGATAACAAAGTTTACACAATATCCCATCCGGGTGAGGGCGAACTGATATGGTTGAAAGGATATCAGTATATATACAAGTTAAGATTAACTACCACATCTATTAATATTGTGGGCATAATCATTACTGACTGGGATGTTAACTACGGTGGAAATATTTTAATAAAATAGATTCCCGAAAAAAATAGAAATTATGAATAGATACATATATATACTCTACTTTTTTGCTCTTCTTCTTTTAGCCTCTTGTGAGCGTGAAGATAAACCCGTTAATGCCGGGCAGCAAAGCGGAGAAGCCATTAATATAAGTGGTGCATACAGCTCTCCTCAAACAAAAACCACCCTTAACGGACTTATAACCAGTTGGAAAGCACTTGATAAAACGGGTATCTATTGTGCTCAGGCTAAGAATCCGGGAGGAGTTGTCGGAGTAAAAAATGTAGAGTTTACTGCATTAACACCCACTGTAAGCTCCTTTTTTGACGGCAAAATATTTTGGGGAGCAGGGGTTCACTATTTCTATTCATACTATCCATACAGTGCAGCCAACTCCATAAAGGAGGCAACGGAAATACCCATAGCCCTTCCTGCCACTCAATCGCAGGCAGGTGGAACATTTTCACATATTGGAGATATTGATTTCCTGGTGTCAACACCAAAGAGCTTTAATCCACTCACCGAGGGGGCTGCAACTCCGGTCGATCTTGTTTATAATCACGTTTTTTCAATGATTGAGTTTAAAGTGTTGATTCCACAGGGGACTACTAAATTCAATAAAATTGAGATTTCTACCTCTACAGCGGCCAGCCTCGCTTTTTCATCGGGAGTTATTGATTTAACCCAGTCAAAACCGGTAGGAGATGCACTATATGCAATTACCGGTGCAGCAGGCTCAACCAGTTCAACCCTTAATATTACAGGAGATTGTATAATAACCAATAATCCTGCAACATCTGCAGGAGCGATGCTGTTGGTTAATCCGGGGAATCATACAGGAGGAAGTTTCACTGTTAATGCCTATACAGACCTTGGGGTTACAACTGTGGTTAGAGATGGGATTTTTATTAAACGAAACAACAAATATAATCTCACAATCATCATCCCTTTTATAGATCTTAAGACAGCCAAAGAGTTCGGGATTCTTTCAGGTGTAGGAGTGAGCAGTGCAGGACTAAGTATCATAAACGATATGGATGTAGGTATAAGCCCGGGATTACGTGCTGCAATTACAGGATTCCCGCCGGCAACCGTTGTGAATGGTGCGATTTACGCTCCCGATGATTCTCCGGGCGTCGCTACTATGTTGACGCAAGCAAAATCCGATCTTACAGATGCATATTTAATTGCAGAGGCTGCAGTGAGCCCTGTTCCGGCAATTGTTGCAGGAGACATTGGCGGCTCTACTCTTTCACCCGGGATTTACAAATCTCTATCAACGCTGATGGTGCAGGCAGGCAATCTTACTCTTGATGCTCAAGGGAATTCAAACGCATTTTGGGTTTTTCAAGTAGTAGATGCGTTAACTACAATTGGAGGAGCCGGAGGGGATATTAATCTTATTAACGGAGCAAAAGCAGAGAATGTTTTTTGGCAGATAGGATCATCTGCAACAATAGGAGATAACACCTCTTTCAAAGGAAATATTCTTGCTCTAACCTCAATAACATTGAATTCGGGAGCAACTATTGAAGGAAGAGTTCTTGCAAGAAATGGCGCAGTTGTATTGACAAGTACAAATATTATCAATAAGCCACAATAAAGTGATTCCCAAAGTCATAATTCTATTGACCTGTTGTTGTACTCTTTGAAACTCTTTAGTTTTGGTTTATAGTCGCTGTCAAAGAGTGGCGATGATATTA
>JAUYTH010000249.1 GCA_030695165.1 Bacteroidales bacterium | reverse complement strand
CATACATAATCGTACCCGGCAAACAGAATTCCGCCAATGAAGATTGCGGCAGATGCTGCAGCGGCAGAGTATCTGAGTACTTTGCGAACTGCGTTTCTTCTGCTAAGTTTTAAGAACGCTATTCTATAGTCATACTGCTCTCTTTGAGAGAGATTCTCGTAAATTATATTCGAATCTTTAAATTTTTCAAGCCCGGAAAGCTCCTCTTTACCCGGCTTTTCTATGCTACCATCAAGGCCAATTCTCTCTTTTTTAACGAGAAACCCAACCATCCTGGCGGCTCTCCCCTGTATCTCTTCCCATCTCATTTTTACACGTGTTTGTTATATAACACATATCAAAACAAAACGGGTGACAACTGGCAGTGTTATGTGAAACAAGCTGGTTTACAAGTGTTTAAAAATAGGAATTTTGGCAATTAAGAAAAACGCAAAAATTATTCTACTAATTTACAGGCACTTACACAGAACACTAACAGATGATAATATCAATCCTCAATCTGCGAGAGTATGTGGAATATTACTCTGTGTTCTGGCAAAAGCATTTAGTGTCTGACCTCCGGTTCCGATATTGTACCCCATTGTATACCAAACAATTCTACCGAAAGTATCTGCAATTACAACCAAAGGTAGATCGGGGTTGTCTCCAAGTTTTAAAGAGGCAGATACCTCCGACAATATCTTGCCGCCGGGATCTACACCCATCGTAAAGCTCTTTGGGAGGTTATCCGATATATCCCTCACGGCAGCCATATCTTCAAGCTGTTTGTTCTCTTTGAAGAGGAGTATCGCAGATGTGGCTAAGCGGCCAAAGGCGTCTGAGTTTTTAAGAATATCCCTTATCGCGTGTGTGCTCGGTTCGTGATTTGATCTCAGGAAAACCAGCACAAAGAAACCTCTTCCGGTGCATTCGACTATTGACTGCTCTTTAGATGCCGTGTTGTTGAAGAATCTGGCTTCGGGGTTAAGATTGCCTATTACCCTCAAATCCTGCGGGTCGTCTCTCATAATGAGTTCTAAATTTGTGGTTTTCCCCGCCTCTATATTGAAGAAGGAGACTCTGCTCAAGACCTTTCCGCTTGCCATCCTGGTTCCGCAGGTGAGTGAATAGTAGCCCACCTCCAGCTTTACCGGTTCTTTGAATGTCCCTCTAAGGGTGTTTGTCCCCTCAAAACCCTCTTTACTTCTGAAATTGAGTGTATTTATCCCGCCATTTTCAATCCTTGCAATGGTAAAATGGCTCTCAAACTTAGGATCATCAACCACCTTGCCCCGGTAATTGACCATCAGCCGGCCGTAATTTGTTACTGAGCCCGTTGCAGATGTATTCTTATCTCCGGCAATCTGACCGACATTACCAATTATCTCCCCCCCTTCATCAAAAATGTTTGCTTCAACCCAGGCGCTCTCCAAGTAGTACTGGAGCTTTCCTGTCACCTCCTCGAACCTTGCAGGAATTCCAAAAGTTCTGCAGATGGCAATAAAGAGCCCTTGTGCAGATGCCCTTTCGGCTGCCATCAGTTTGTAAACTCCCACCGGGGTTACCGGTATGTTTTGCGGATTGTATTTGGATGCCGGCTTTATTTTGCGGCAAAAGTCGATTATTGCCTGTGGGTTACTGATGAGGATTTCTTTACCCCCTTCTTCACCACCTCTTGCAAACTCTTTCGAGAGAAATTCCCTCCAGCAACCCAGTTGCTCTTTGCCAACCCGCGGGTTGAGCACATATTTGTTGAAAATTTCGCCCTCAGGCTCGTTGATTTGTTTAGGCAGATTTGTAATGTGGCTCCGGAGTACTTTTGATGGGGTGTCCCTTAGGTCCTTCTCTGTTATAAGCTCCAGTGTATTGAGCCCTGTTTGGAAACTCTCTGCCGGCAGCCACTCCAGAAAATCTGCAATCTCCCGGTAATTCCCTCTTGAAGCGTATACAAATCGCGCGATTTTCTCTTTGGCACCACTCTGGCCATTATCTGCACCACTCTGGCCACTATCTGCAACAATTTTACCACTCTCCTCAAGTCTTTTGACAAGAGCCGCAACATAAGAGCTGTCGGCGAAGGTTGCAATATAGGCCCGCCTTAGTGAGTCACCCCGGGCAATTCGTCTGTTGTTCTCCTCTCTCTCCTCTTGTGAAATATCAACCGAAGCCTTACCCTCTGCCGGTGGGACAATATCCAGATCGGCTGCAAAAACCTCCCCCTCTCTCCTGTCCAAAACAATCTGCACGACCTCTTCTAGCCCGGCACTTGTCCCGGCATTTGGCCCGGAATCTCTCCCGGCACCTGGCCCGCCATTTTGCCCGCCCGGAGTCACTTTTTTGAACCCGAACTTTCCATCTTTATAGGCCCAAACCACTATGTCACCCTTGCCCAGAGTCGCCTCCGAAAAACCATCTGCACCTGTCACCGAAGAGATTGCACTATACAACTCTGCATAATTATAGATTTTATAATCTACACCCGCCCCCTCAACCGGATTACCATCTGAATCGGTTACCCTCACCTTAACCTTTGCAACAGGGGCATAATTTGCAGTAACATTTATCTCCGTAAAAACATCTGTTCTTTTGATAATATCTTCATCTCCCGAATAATAGCCGAACACCCTGCAGTGCATCAGCAAACCCCTCTGAGCTGTTGCGCTAAACCAGGCGACATTAAGTTTTGGCTCAGGCTCGCAGGCACCCAGATAGTGCCACTCTCCCTCCACCCACACCTCAACCCAGGCGTGGTTGTCGTCTGTATGAGCCCAGCGAGGAGTATAGACCTGCCTGGCAGGAATCCCCACCGAGCGCATTGCGGCAACTGTAAAGACCGACTCCTCCCCGCAACGCCCATAAGCAGTTCTCACTGTGGCAAGGGGTGAAGATGTTCTCTCATCGGATGGGGTGTAAACCACCTTCTCCTGACACCATCTGTTCACCTCAATCACGGCATCGTAAAGGGAAAGATTTTTTACCCTGCCCTTTAATTCTTTGTAAAACAGAACTCTGGACGAATCAAGTGCCTCATTGTTTGCCCTTAGCGGCAAAACAAAATGTCTGAAGATATCTTCCGGAATACTCTTGCCCCAAGGCATCTTCCTTCTCATTTTAAATGAATGCCTTACCGCCTCCAGAAAAAGATCCGGGTTGTAATCTGCAATATCTCCGATTGGCATATAGGCATATAGAAACATAAGCGCCTCCCGCTCCCGTTTGCCTTTGCATTTTTCAAAGATCGAAAAGAGGGAGTCATTGTCAATAAATACCTTTTTTAATTCAAAAGCCTCCTCTACCATCTCCAGATATGCCGGGTTAGAGATTACCGGAGGCTCCGGGCGATGGATAAACAGTTTTATGACAACGCTTACCAAGAACATTGCCAGTAGAGCAAAGATCAATCTTTTCAACATCTTTTTCCAGGGGTTTAAGCAGATTTGCAATTATTTACCAAACTTAGAAATTTTTTTTAAATTTGGACATCTCAATGATAATTAAAAACATCGGCAGGCTTATCAAATTTAAAATGAAATCAAACAATATTAAAGTAGAAATTTGTGCAGGCTCGGCAGAGAGTTGCGTCACTGCCTACAGAGCCGGTGCTCACCGGGTTGAACTCTGCAGTGCCCTTTCACTTGGCGGCATTACACCCTCGTTTGGTGCAATCTCACTTGCCAAAAAAGAGAGTGATATTGATATCAATGTCCTGATAAGACCACGTCAGGGGGATTTTCTCTACAGCAGACGGGAGATGGAGTTGATGATGAGGGATATAGAGATGTGCGGGCAGCTTGGTGTCTCGGGAGTTGTTTTCGGTGCACTTGACAAATACGGCAATGTAGATATAGAGTTTTGCAAACCTCTGGCACATCTTGCCCACTCACTGTCGCTCTCCTTTACCTTTCACCGGGCAATTGATGTCTCAAAAGATATATTCGAGGCACTTGAAGCTATAATCTCTCTCGGAGCAGACCGCATACTTACCTCGGGAGGAGCACAAACCGCAGCCGAAGCGATTCCGGTTCTTAAAAAGATGAATCAACAGGCCGCAGGAAGGGTAATAATTATGCCGGGATCCGGTGTAAACGCCACAAACATCGCCGCCATTATTGAGCAAACCGGAGTATCCGAAATCCACCTCTCGGCATCGGAAAATATCCCATCTGCCTCGCTGCACCGCCCGCCACTCTCATTCACACCGGAGGTTTTGGGAGGAGACTATCTGCACAAAGAGAGCTCTTTTGAAAAAGTGAAAGAGGCCATTCTAATTGTTAATGGAGTGCAATAGCTGTCCAAACAGCAATAAATAAGCGAACAGAAATAACTAAGCAAATAGCGAGAACTAAGCAAATAACAGCAGCTTCACAATCATAAAACTGCTCCCGAGTTTGCCCCTTAAAAAGCTGTAAGCCCGCTTCTTCTGTGTCTTGACGCTATTGGGGCTAATATTAAGCTTACGTGAAATATCATCTACCCTGTCTCCCCTGAGCGTCATAAGGATAATCTCCCTCTGCTGAGGCGACATCTCCTCAAGTGCCTTGTAAAATTGCGAGATAATCTCCTCTTCCAGAGCCATCTCTATATATCTCTCCTCAAGGGATGATTCACTTTTAACAGCCTCCTGATCAACAGGTAAACTCTTTTTATTATCCCTTAAAAAGTTTAGCGACCGGGAGTAGACAGCCTTGTATAGATAGGCTGTTAAGCCGGAGAGGTCATTAAAAACAATCCTAGAATCCCACAGTTTAATAAACATATTCTGGACAATATCCTCAGAAGCGTGTTTGTCTTTGGTTATCTTGGAAGAGTAGTTACACAATGCGGCATAGAAGTAGCTGTAAAGCTCCTCCCAGGAGCTCTTACTCTTTAAATTTACCCCATTGATAAACGAAATGTTCTCTCTCACAATGATGCAAATCTATAAAATATTATTTATTCCCCCCGTATGCATAATTTAACATTACTCATATCTTTGCACTCACAAAAGATAAAGATAGTACAAAATGGCAAAATACGGAACAGTAATCTGGGTAATGATATTAGCAGCATTTGCAGCATTTTTAATCCTGCCCTCCACCCACAATCTATTTGTCTCGGCAACATCTTCCCACCCCTACATTATGGGATTCATAAAATTTGCAATCCTCTCCACAATGGGCGAATTTCTGGCCACCAGAATCGTTTTAAAGAGATGGCAGATGGTCAGGGGGATGCTCCCGAAGATGCTCATCTGGGGAGCGCTGGGAGTCTTGATTGTGATGATGTTTTCCGTTTATGCAGATGGCGTCTCCGGCGCAATCAACAAAGGCCTCCTCTGGACAGGAGGCGTGGACGGCGGGTTCCTGGCAAAACTGCTCAAAGCCCTCTACATATCTGTAATTATGAACCTCACCTTTGCCCCGGCATTTATGGCCGCCCACCGCATAACCGACACCTGGATTGATGCCAGGTATTCCGGCAACGGTAAGAGCTCCATAAACGGCAAGAGCTCCGTAAACGGCAAGAGCTCCGTTAACCAAAAAGAAGACCCCGGTAAAGGGATCTCCTTTTCACAAGCTATATCTGTGATAGACTGGAGCGGATTCTTCAAATTTGTTGTGGGTAAAACCATCCCCCTCTTCTGGATTCCCGCCCACACCATCACATTTCTGTTACCGGACACCTATAAAGTCATTTTCGCAGCATCTCTTTCAATAGTTTTGGGGCTAATACTATCATTTGCCAAAATGCGAACTGCCAGTGTTTGATGTAACACAATATATGTCAGGTAATTAAAAAACGCAATTTTCCAAATTTGGGAAATTGCGTTTTGCAATTCATTGATTAACAGCGTTTTTCACCAAACACTGGCAGTTACTTTTTCCCGGCCTCTTTTACCAGGTGCTGGAAGATTCCGAGGAAGGTGTCTATATTGCTGGCGGTGAATCCTTCGGGGTGAAACTGGACACTAAAGACTTTAGTGGAGCCAATCTTCTCCATTGCCTCAACAATGCCGTCCACCGAACGGGCAGTAACTTTGAACCCGGGGGCCACATCTTTAACTGCCTGATGGTGATATGAGTTAACCGCAACCTTCTCAAGACCTATCTGCTTATTGAGCAGAGAGCCCTTCTCGATGTTGATGGTGTGTGTGCCATAATAGCGCGGAGCTTTTTGGCTATGTTTAACACTTGAGCCCTTAACCTGCGACGGGATATCCTGGTAAAGAGTTCCGCCAAAAGCAACATTGAGTAACTGGTGGCCTCTGCAGATACCAAGCAGCGGCATACCTCTGCCCACAGCCATTCTTATAAGCGCAATATCAAAAGAATCTCTGGCCGGAACAATCTCCCCCATTCCCGGAACAGGCTCCTCGCCAAACCATTTTAGAGGGTCAATATCTTCACCCCCTGTCATAATGAGACCATCTACCCGATCCAACATCTGAGCCATAATTGCAGGATCCAGCGTAATGGGCAAAACCAGGGGAACCCCCCCTGCCCTTATTACCGACTCAACATAAGTTAGTGGTGCAGATGTAGATGTTCCCTCCCCCCAGGTAGAGGAGATACCTATTACCGGTCTTTTGCCGGCCTGCGCAAAAATTGCGGCAGATACAAGAAGCAGAGCAGCGATTGATAATAATTTTTTCATATCCTTTTTATTTGAAATAATCTTGTTGTGTTCAAATGTAGCAGGTACAAATATAAAAATATATTAACTATTGTTCCTATAGTTTTTTCTGTATTCGGATGGTGTCATCTGTTTAAACTGGAAAAAGAGCTTAGACATATTCTGGTTAGATTTAAACCCACTCTCAGTAGCAATATATTCTATTGATCTATCGGTATTTATCAATAGGTGGCATATGTTTTCTACTCTAAGAGAGAGAATATAGTTATAGATAGAGCTCCCTGTGTTTTGACGGAATCTCTTCTCAAGAACCCTTCTTGAGAGAGGCACTATCTTTAGTAGGGAGTCCACCGAAATTGAGTTTTTAAAGTTATGCTCAATATGCTCAACCACATTTAGAATATATCTATCTCTGATGGTAAACTTTTCCGTAGACTCTCTCTTAACTATCTGAATAGCTCTTACAAAGATATCCTCCGGTTGAGTAATCTCCCCCTTAATCAATTGGCAGATTGTTTTTGCAACAAGATATCCCCCATACTCAACATCAAGTAAAATTGACGAGAGTGGCGGGTTTGAGATGTTGCAAAAGAGATTATCGTTATCTACACCCATAAGTGAAATTTCGTTAGGGATGGAGATGTCGTGAATCTTACAGGTTTCAGAGATATAGAGAGCATACTGGTCGTCACACGCAAATATTGCTATTGGCTTAGGCAGTGATTTTAACCACTTTGCAAGCACATCCAGGTTAAAAGCCCTCCTCTCTTTTGACCTCTCGTTTTCTAGATATTCGTAAAATGAGAGATTATTCTCCTCCACTCTCTCCTTATACCCTTGATACCTCTCCCTTGACCATATCGTCTCTACAATCCCGTAGTATGCAAAATTCTTAAACCCCCGTTTCATAAAAAAATCTGCCGCCAGATAACCTGTTCCTATGTAGTCTCCGGTTAGATTAATAACGTTATTTGCCCTGTCGTAATAATTTTGGATAATAATAGGTATATTCAACTTTGAATAAAGAGAGATATCCAGGTCCTGCAACTGACCTATTATCGCATCTGCCTTCCATTTTTTAGCCCAGCTGATTACATATTTATCGCCATAAGCAGAGCGATAAAAAAGTGGCATTCTGTAAAAACTCAGCTCCTCAACCTCCTGAGAGTATTTTACTATACCTCTTAATAAACTTCTGCTGTATGTGCTGGTAAAGTCAGTTAATATTAATATTTTAATCATTTAGATTATAAATTATAATCAAATTAAAAAGATTGACGCAAATATAGGATTTAATTTCGCATTTGAATAAATTATGCAGATTTATTTTACCTTATTTTGTAAAACAAATATATTTCGGGAAGTATTTGTAATAAAAAATTAAAAACCTCTAACAAAGACTTAATGTAATGAATTATTTTAATTTAGACAAACAGAAGTTGATAATCGGCTTTTGTCTAAGCATTATCTTTACTATCTGCCAGCCATTTGTAACTGTTGCTTCTGCACAAAACGTTACAGTCTCCGGTAAGGTAGTTGATGTGAATAATGCGCCTATTATGGGAGTAAACATAGCTGTAATAGGAGAGAGAAGAGGGGTCATTTCAGATCTCAACGGTCTCTTCTCAATTCAGGCAGATAAGAGTAAAGTAATATCTTTCTCTTGCCTCGGCTATAAGACACGAGAGCTCCCCGCTGCAGAACTTACCGGTGGAAATATCGTCCTACAGGATGATGCCAGCGTACTTGATGAGTTGGTAGTAATTGGATACGGTACAAAACGTAAGAGAGATCTTACCGGTTCAATCGCCTCGATAAGCAGTAAGGATATGGAATCTACGCCTGTAAAAGATGTTTTAACAGCGATGCAGGGTAGAATTGCCGGTGTACAGATTATCTCGAGCTCCGGAGCGCCCGGCTCAAGTATGCAGATTCGTGTACGCGGAGCATCTTCACTAAATTCAGGTAACAGCCCGCTTTATGTTGTCGATGGAATTCCTATCGAGACAACATCCTCTTCATTACTAAATGTAGATGATGAACACGGATTAAATCCTCTCTCATATCTCAGCCCGGGGGATATCGAATCAATTGAGGTTTTAAAGGATGCTGCATCCTCCTCTATTTACGGATCCAGGGCGGCCAATGGAGTCGTATTGATTACAACAAAAAGGGGAAAAGAGGGAAAAGCTACAATCAATCTCTTCTCATCATTTGGTATTAGCAACATTACAAGAAAACTAAGCGTTCTCAACTCCAGACAGTGGAGGGAGTTTATCCTTGAGGGTTACAGAAACTATGACCTTCATATGGGATTAGCCAAAGAGACTGCAGTTCACTACACTGTTGTAGACTCACTTAACCCTGTAAACAGCGGAGATGGAGATTGGCAGTCACTAATGTACAATACCGCTTATGAAAAACAGGTTGGAGTAAACATCTCCGGTGGTACTAAAACTATGAGATACTCTTTGAGTACATCATATCTGGATCAGGAGGGTATTATTAGGAACTCTAAATACAAAAGATTTACTACCCGTGCGAATACCGAATTTGACGCATCTGAATATATAAAGGTGGGTACAAATATTGCGTATACATACAGCACTAATGACAGAGTTTCTGCCGGGGGTATGGGTAACAGGTCTATGGTGGTTGCCCTTTTAACAAGACCGCCTACTTATGCCCTAAACTATCCGGATGGCTCATATTTAGGCTATCTTAATGGAAAACGAAATCCTATAGCTCTGGCAGAGGAGTGTCTTCACCTTAACACATCTCACAGGGTAAACGCAAATGAGTATCTGGAGATCTCTTTCACAAAATGGTTAAAATTCAAAACCAGCTTCAGTATAGATTTTGAAGCCCAAAAAGAGGATGAGTTCTTCCCATCTACAGTAGACTACAGGGTTGGTTACAACACAGGAGCTGTGAGGGTTGCCGAATACTTCACCTGGGCCAACGAAAACTACTTTACATATAACCAGTCATTCTCCGGACACAATGTAAGTGGTCTATTGGGATTCAGTCAACAGGAGTGGAAAACAGATGTTACCGGTCTCAACGGATCTACATTTGTAAGTGATGATATCAGAACTCTCAACGGAGCAGGTACAATATCCGGGCAAGATGTGAATGTCGCTTATGGCCACTCAATGGCATCATTCTTCGCAAGAGGAGCATACGACTACAAAGGAAAATATCTGTTTGAGGTTAACCTTAGAGCAGACGGCTCATCAAGATTTGGTAAAAACAATCGGTTTGGATATTTTCCATCTGCCTCTGCAGCTTGGCGCTTCTCCGACGAAAAGTGGTTTAAGAGCATAAAATTTGTTAACGATGCTAAACTAAGGCTTAGTGTTGGACAAACAGGTAATGAAGCTATAGACAACTATACTGCACAGGGAACATTTATCACAGGGAGAAACTATCTCACAAATGCAGGTGTTGCCCCTTTCCAGATGCCAAATGCAGACCTATCCTGGGAGACAACAACCCAGTATAACTTAGGTCTGGATCTATCATTCCTCTACGGTAGAGTAGACTTTATCTTTGACGCATATATCAAGAATACAAAAGATCTATTATACGATGTTCCAATGCCAAATACCACAGGCTTTACCTCTGTTATTAACAATGTTGGAGAGGTTCAGAATAAAGGTCTTGAGTTCTCTGTAATTTCAAAGAATCTTGTAGACAAATTCAAATGGAACACAACCTTTAACATAAGCTTTAACAAAAATAAGGTTGTCAGCCTGCCTAAAGAGGTGTTGGTTAACGGCTACATCCAAAACGGATCATTCCATATACTTAAAGAGGGAGAACCAATCTCTACATTCTTTGGCTACAAATACAAGGGAATCTATGCATATGATACAGATAATGTAGACCAACTCAGACACCTCAACAGTACCGGTAAGATATTCAAAGGTGGCGATGTAATCTGGGAAGATATTGATAAAAACGGATATATAGACCAGAACGACAGGACAATCATTGGAAATGCCCAGCCTCTTTTTGTAGGAGGTCTTACAAACGACTTCTCATACAAGAATTTCTCACTGAATATATTTTTGCAGTTCAGCTATGGTAATGATATCTACAACAACGTAGATTACTACAGAAACTCTATTTTCTCTTATAATAATGTAAGCACAGAGTTCTACTACAATGCCTGGAGAAAACAGGGTGATGTTACAGAGTATCCTAAGGTTGTAAGAAACGATCCAATGCAAAATGAGGCCAGAGTACAAAGCCGTTGGGTTGAAGACGGATCCTATCTAAAGGTTAAAACTGCAACTTTTGCGTATGAGTTTCCGAAAAATGTTGTCTCCAAGTTTAAACTCCAAAGTTTGAAACTATATATTACCGGAAGTAATCTGTTCACTTTCACAAACTACAGCGGATACGATCCCGATGTAAATACTCTATCTTCCGGACTAAGGCTTGGTGTTGACTATGGTTCATATCCACAAAGCAGAACATTCCTGTTTGGGTTAAATATTGGTTTCTAAAACATAGCTAAAAATGAAAAAAATAAATTATAAAATATTTTTACTGGGGTTGGCTATTTTTAGCATAACCTCTTGCGTAGACGCTTTGCTGGATAAAAAACCTATCAGCAGTTTCTCTGCAGAGAGTTTTTATCGCACACAAGATCAGGCAAGAGCCGGCGTTTATGGCGTTTACAACGCACTGCAATCTGCAATGCACACTAACTTTTCGTTTTGGGGAGAGGGTCGTGCAGATAATGTTAAGATCAAACACGCAGGTGAGACAACTTTTTTGCAGAACAACACCCTTACAGCATCAATAACATCTGCAGACTGGACAGCTCTTTACACCTTAATAAGCAGGGCAAACTATGCAATTGCAAACATACCTAAGGTTTTCCCGGAGAACGATGTAACCGGTAATCAACTTATTGGTCAGTCCAGAGCATTGAGAGCCCTTGCATACTTCTACCTGGTGAGAGTTTGGGGAGATGTTCCACTCATACTGGAGCCTTATACAGAGACCGGTCAAGACATTTTTGTCTCAAGAGAGAGCTCGGAGAAGGTTCTTGACCAGATAGAGGCTGACCTGAAATTTGCTGCAACAAACTGCGTAGACAAATTTAACACCACAAACGACCGTATTATGTTCAATAAAGGGAGTGCCAACGGGCTGCTTACTCAGGTCTATATGTGGCGTAAAAAATACAACGAGGCAATAACAACTGCAAATCTTGTCATTGCAAACCCACTGTATTCACTTGTTACCACAATGACCGCCTGGGGAAATATGTTCGCTGCCAGTTACTCAAATGAGAGTATCTTCGAAGTAGGGTACAATGATACTCAAACAAACGGACTTAGAGTTCTTTATGCAATCGGGTCAGATGCTCACTACACCCCTTCAAACAAATTTATGGCATCTTTTG
>JAUYTH010000246.1 GCA_030695165.1 Bacteroidales bacterium | reverse complement strand
AAATGCCGAGATAAGATGTACCAACAAGAGTGGCACTATAACCATAGAGAGCCAGGCAACATCGGATAGCTTTACCGATTGGGAAATTGAAGAGATATCTCCCATTCGTGGAGAGAGAATCATTATCGGTAAGAGAGCAGCCAGTATAAAGATGTGAAAAAGGGGTCTGCGGGAGAGGATACCTCTTGCTATAACCAGAACAGAGATTAGCACAATAACAGAAATAAAGGGAGAGAAGCTAAGGGTGATGAGAAAAAGCAGTATGGCAAGAATTCCAAGAGATAGATACCATCCGCTCAAACCCTCACGGTAGAGCATAAAGATAAAAGAGCCATAAATTAGGGCAGAGCCTGTCTCTTTTTGCATTACAATTATGGCCATTGGAACCAGAATAAGAAGAGCAATCTTTACCACTCCCTCAATGGACCTAAAACGGAAACTGTAGCTGCTCATTAGTGAAGCAAGAGCCATAGTTGTTGCTATCTTGGAGATCTCTGCGGGCTGGAATCTAACAGGACCAAATTCAAACCAGGAGTTTGAGCCGTTTACTTCAATACCCAAAAAGATAACTGCTAAAAGCAGAAACAGACTCCCTCCATATATTAGCCAGGCCAGAGTGCTGTATAGCTTGGGGTTGATTACAAACAATACCAAAAATGCAATAAACAGAGAGGTTACTATCCAGATAAACTGCATTCCGTAGCGTTGGGAGATGTCCAGAATATGCCCGTGCTCCTCGTCGTAAACTGCAGAGAAGATGCTTATCAGCCCTATTGCCATAAGGATAAGATAGCAGAGTATCAGTTGCCAGTCCAGTTTTTTATACTCGTTCTCGCGAATCATCTTGCTAAGATTTTACCTATTAAGTCTCCCTGTAAAATATATGCCTCCATATCTTTTCTCTCAATCTTGCGGGTGAGGTACATCTCTGTTAAAAGAGAGGCAATTGGTGCTGCCCAGGTGGCTCCAAATCCTGCATTCTCTAAATAGGCAACAACGGCTATTTTGGGGTTATCTCTGGGGGCAAAGCAGATAAATACAGAGTGATCTTTGCCGTGAGGATTTTGTGATGTCCCCGTTTTGCCACATATATCGAGACCTTTTACCGACACTCGGGATGCTGTTGCACCCGACCCCGGAGGGGAGTTAACTGCCAGGTACATACCCTCAATTACCTTCTCAAAATTGGCCTTGCTTACCTTTGGGTAGTTTTTCTCCCTGTACTCTGTGTTGATGAGAGTATCGGGAGAGCCTCTTACGATATGGGGTGTAATATAGTACCCTCTGTTTGCAATAGTTGCAGCAAAATTTGCCAGGTGGAGCGGTGTTGTCCCAATCTCTCCCTGCCCTATGGCCAGAGAGATTATAGAGAGAGACCTCCACTTGTTTTTGCCGTGAATCTTATCATACAAATCTGTGGTGGGCAGTGTCCCGCCCTGCTCTGCAGGGAAGTCGGTTCCAAGTTTTTTGCCGAACCCGAAGCTCTCTACAATCTCCTTCCACTTCAAGAAACCCTCTGTTACGCTTGAGTATTTGGGGTTATCTATAATATCGCGGAATACGTGACAGTAGTATGTGTTGCAGGACATCATTATTGAGTGGGTAAGGTCTGTGGGAGAGGGGTGAGGGTGGCAGGCAACCCCTCTGCCCACGCGATATCCTCCGTTACAGGAGTATCGGGTATCGCTGTCCAGAACGCCCTCTTCCAGTCCTACAAGGGCATTAACCAGTTTAAAGACAGAACCGGGGGGATATGGCGACATTACAGCCCGGTTAAATAGAGGCTTGAGTGGGTCGTTAACCAGTTCGCTGTAATACTTGTTAATGGTGGCGAGCTTAGTCACATCTATGCCCGGGCTTGATACCAGAGTGAGAATCTCTCCGGTAGAGGGCTCTATTGCCACCAGACTGCCTATTTTATTACTCATAAGCAGCTCTCCGTACTGTTGTAGCTCGGCATCAATGGTGCTGACGATACTCATTCCGGGAACAGCTTCCAGGTCATATTTACCATCTTCTAAGCTCGATTTTACCTGGTTGTGCACATCGCGAAGAAAGATGTTGTGCCCCTTTTTGCCCTTTAACACCTCTTCGTAAGATTGCTCGATACCGGTCTTGCCAATATAGTCGCCCCTGCGATATTGGGGATTTTTTCTCAAAAAAGATGTGTCTGCTTCGGTAATGTATCCGAGCAGATTTGCCCCTGAGTTGTAGGGATAGTTTCTTATGGTTCGGGAAACAGCACTAAAGCCGGGGAACTTGTATGCCTTCTCCAGAAAAATTGCATATTGAATACTTGTAGCCTGCTTTACAAATGGCATAGACTGAAACCCTATTCTGCGCCGGTTTTTTCTGTACTCCCGAAGCTTCTCTCTCACTTCAATATAGTCCAAGTCGAAAATCCTGCACAGATCCAGAGTGTCGAATGGCTTTACCTCGAAAGGTGTTATCATTATGTCGTAGGCTGTTTCATTACCGGCAAGAATTTTCTTGTTGCGGTCCATTATAAGGCCCCTGGCGGGATAACGAACATCGTATCTGTAGGCGTTGTTCTCTGCTGTAATTTTATACTCCTGGTCAAGAATCTGAAGGTAAAAGAGCTGAACAAGAAAAACCAGAGCTACAACAATAACCCCAAGAATCAATACGTTTTTCTTTCCCAGGTCAAATGCCATCCTTTGTAATTTTAACGCCAGTTTTTATAAAAGACTCCGAACTCTATTAGCATAATAATGAGAGTGTTAACAAACAAACTTATTAACATTCTCGGCAGGTTATAGATAAAGTGGGCCATCCCGAAACTCTCTGCCAGAGAGATAACTATATGGTGAATCAATAGTGCTGCGACAATGTATGATACAAACCGAATAAGCCCCAGCTCCCTGAGCCCGGGTCTCACCTGGGAGTCAAAATCTCCTTTACGGCTAACCATACGAAGTATACGAAACTGGAACAGAGTCATAACAAGTGCTGCTGCGCTGTTTATTCCCATTATTGAATTTGTAAAGTAGTCTACAACCATTCCCATTGCAAAAGCCCATAAAAGCAAAGAGTTTATAGAGGTGTTTGCGGGCCTTGTAAGCAGGAATAGGGGGTAGACAGATATAAACAGCAGAGGTCCAAAATCAAGAAGACTGCTCAGAGTGATCTGAGTAATTACGAAGGAGATAAAGAGTATTATGTTACCTGACCGACCCATTGGACCCTCTTTGAATAAAATCTAGCTCATCTTTATTGTTATTCACTACAATGTTAACGTAGTGAAGTGAGTTGAAATTCTGAAACAGCTTAACCTGAATATCGTGATATGAGCCCTTGGTTACAGATGATCTTCTCACAGTTCCCAAAGGGACGTTTGGCGGGAAAAGTGTTGAAAAACCGCTGGTTACAACAGTATCTCCAACCATAAAATCTATATGAAAAGGGATCTCCTTAAGAAGAGCATAGTCGCTGCGCCTCCCCTCCCAAATCATAGGCCCAAAAGCACCGGAAGTGGAGATTTTTGCGCTTACACTCTGGTTTATATTCAGGAAAGAGATTACATATGAGTATCTCTCAGATACTGCAGATACCACACCAACAACACCCACAGAGGAGATAACCCCCATATCCTTTTTTACGCCGTGAGTTCTACCTTTGTTGAGGATTATATAGTTGTGCATTTTATTTGTGCTGTTGGAAATTATTCTTGCCGGGATGTAAGAGTACTCTGCAGATATTGAGGGCTGTGCAGAGAGAGACTCCTGTGGGGGAATCCTGGTTTTGAGGGCCTCATTCTCCTTTAAAAGCCTCAGGTTCTCCTCAACCAGCATATCGTTGACATTCTGTAACCCGAAGTAATATTTTACTCCGGAGGTAAAACCGTACGTCAAGGAATTTAACTTTATAACTAACCCGGAGATCTTTGCCTGTTGGAATACACTCTCATTTGATATAAAGGAGAGAGATATGACCTCCAGGGTCAAAAAAAGTAAAAGTGTCGTTAAAAATTTAATTAAAGGAGACTTTCCCCACATTTTAAATTACCTCATTAAGAATGGCAGTTTGTCTGTATTTTTAAGAGCAATACTGGTTCCTTTAGCAACGGCGTGCAGAGGATCTTCTGAGACGTGGAACTTGATGTTGATCTTTTCGTACAGCCTTTTGTCCAGACCGCGAAGCAGTGCTCCGCCGCCTGTAAGGTAGATACCGTTTTGAACAATATCTGCATATAGCTCAGGAGGAGTCTGCTCAAGAACCTGAATAATTGCAACCTCAATTTTTGCAAGTGACTTATCTATGCTGTGGGCAATCTCCTGACTGGTAACGCTAACCTCAACCGGGTGAGCAGTCATTAGGTTTGGACCCCTTACTGTGTAAGGCTCCGGATACTCGTCCAGTTCGGACATCGCTGACCCCACTTTTATCTTTATATCTTCTGCGGTAAGCTCCCCAATTTTTATTGAGTGCTGTTGACGCATATATTGTTGGATTTCATAGGTAAAGACATCTCCGGCAACCCTTATACTCTGGTTAATTACAATACCTCCAAGAGAGATTACTGCAATCTCGGTTGTGCCCCCTCCTATATCTACAACCATATTTCCCGTGGGCGCCTCTACATCTATCCCTATACCTAATGCTGCAGCCATAGGCTCATAGATTAAAAACACATCTCTCCCGCCGGCGTGCTCTGCCGAGTCCCTTACGGCACGTATCTCTACCTCTGTACTTCCGGAAGGAATACAGACCACCATCTTTAGACTTGGGGTGAAAAATGAGTTCCTGTAGTTGATCATCTTAATAAAACCCCTTATCATCTGCTCTGCAGCATTGAAGTCGGCTATTACCCCATCCCGGAGCGGCCTTATAGTCTTTATGTTTGCGTGTGTCTTCCCGTGCATCATACGGGCCTTTTGCCCGAACGCGATGGGTTTGCCGGTGTTCTGGTCTATTGCCACGATTGACGGTTCATCGACAACAATTTTGTCGTTCATCAATATTATCGTGTTGGCAGTTCCTAGGTCAATAGCCAGCTCCTGAGTCAAAAATGAAAATGCCATAATTTCTTTAATCTATCTTGTTATTTAACAATTAATGTTTAAAATGTCTTCTGTTTGTAATTACCATTGCAACCGAGTTATTGTTGCAGTACTCAATGCTCTCGCCATCTCTTAATGAACCCCCGGGCTGGATAACTGCTGTAACTCCTGCCTGATGAGCTATCTCTACACAATCCGGGAAAGGGAAAAATGCGTCTGAAGCCATAACTGCACCCTCCAGCGAGAAGCCGAAGTTGTGCGCCTTTGTAATAGCCTGTTTAAGGGCGTCTACTCTGGATGTCTGACCTATACCGGAAGATATTAGGACGGAGTTTTTTGCAAGAACTATTGCGTTTGATTTGGAGTGCTTGACAATCTTATTTGCAAAGATTAAATCCTGAGTCTCACTCTCTGTTGTGACTCTTTTTGTAACAGGGATAAGAGACTCCTTCTCCTCTGTTGCAGCGTCTCTCTCCTGCACCAAAACTCCCCCAAGCATACTTCTGAATTTTTTGGAGGTACGTAAATCTGAATTGTTTATAAGAATAATTCTGTTCTTCTTCTGGCGAAGAATCTCCAGTGCCTCTTCGGTATACGATGGTGCAATTATCACCTCGAAAAAGAGTTTGTTCATCTCTTGTGCACTTTGGGTGTCAATCTCCCTGTTGGCGATAATTATGCCGCCGAAAGCAGAGACAGGGTCAGCTGCAAGAGCTGCCTCCCAGGCTTGTAATATGGTTTGTGCAGATGCGCAGCCGCAGGCGTTGT
>JAUYTH010000241.1 GCA_030695165.1 Bacteroidales bacterium | reverse complement strand
CTATAATTGCCAGAGCATTCTCCTCCTCCTCTGCCTGCTCGTCAATAAACCACTGAAGCATATTAGCAGCTGCGTGATCTCTCTCTTTTAGAGCAACTTCATAGCAGTTATGAATCATATCTGTAACTTTGCACTCGTGTTTATATGTGCTCTCGAATATATCCTTAATACTGCTCCAGTCTGTCTCCACATCTGCAATAGGTTCAAGTTTTACCTCACCTCCGCGGGCAATTATATAATCGAACAGTTTTAAAGCGTGCGATGTCTCCTCCTGAAACTGAACTCTCATCCAGTTTGCAAACCCTGTAAGCCCTTTTTGAGCAAGGTATGAAGACATTGAAAGATATAGATATGCACTCCAAAACTCTGCATTAACCTGTTTATTTAAAACCTCCTGTACATTTTTGTTGAATCTCATAATTATAATATTTAATAGTTTATTTAGATTTTGATTATAATAATATAACAAAAAACCTGCCAAAATGTTGCAGATTGACCGGCTTTAATTACTCTTAAATCTTACACAAAACATAGATCCTTTGCCTGGTTCACTCTCAACCCAAACCTCACCATCGAGCAGATGTGCAAACTCCCTCACAATTGAGAGGCCCAGGCCTGTACCTTCATAAACCCTCTTGTTAGCACCGTCAACTTGTGTAAACCGCTCAAAAATTCTATTCTGATCTTCAATTGAGATACCAATTCCTGTATCCTTAACATACATTAAAACAGACCCCTCTTCATTGATGTATCCAAGTTCTACATAGCCCTCATTGGTAAACTTAATGGCATTATTGACCAGGTTTATAAGTATCTGCTGAATTTTGATCTTATCTGAATAGATAATGCGCGGGCTATCTTGTGGAATTATTAGGTGAAGGTCAATTTTTAGCGATTGTCTATTGAAGAATTTGTATACATCTGTTAACATTGGGACTATGTCAAAATTCTCTCTCACAATATTTATCTGCCCGGATTCAATTTTAGCGATGTCCATAACATCGTTTATGGTAGATAAAAGTCTATGAGCACTAGAGTTTATTATCATTGTATACTCCTTAAGATTGGGATCTTCAATTTCACCCAAAAGAATATCTGCGAAACCAATAATCCCGTTGAGAGGGGTCCGTATTTCGTGGCTCATATTTGCCAGAAAAGAGGTTTTAAGCCTGTCACTCTGCTCTGCCTGGTCCTTGGCCTCCTTTAGCTTTTTGATATTTGTCATCCTCTCAATGAAGATACCGATTGTGTTTGCAAAAATCTCAAACAGAACCAGATCTTCCTCTTTATAGGCATTTTCGTCGTGGTAATCCTGAACCGCTACCACACCTATAACCTCTTTGAGCGAGGAGTCCATAAGAGGGGCTCCCATCCAGATTAGACTATCATTGCCAATAGGCAACAGGGGGAAAGTTTCAGATATTCTCCTCTCTGCCTCGCTATTAATAAGAACTCCTTTACCAATAACACGAATATAGTCTGTAAAAGAGTGCTCCAGTGGGGCCATTTGTGTGTAATCACCTTTGTCATATTCATCTATGTAATATGGGAAGCTGTACATATTCTCATCCTTATGGAAGAGTGCAATATAGAAGTTATCTGCCTTGATTACCCTCCTCATATGGAAGTGAACCTTCTCCATAAAAGTATTCAGGTCGTGGTCCAGAAGAGAGAGTCTCGAGAGATATAGCAGCACCTCCTGCATCTCTCGCTTTTTATATTTAATTGTTACATCTCTTATAATTGCACCAACCCCTATTTTTGTTGTACCAAGGCTTATAGGAAACTTGGCTGTCTCTGTAACCTTGTCGTTGTAGACCTCTTCATAGTAAATGATCTCTCCTGTACTCATCACCTTTTTGTCCGAGTCACGGTATCTGTCTGCAACCTCTTTCCCAAAAATCTGGTCGTCATTCATACCGATGAGCTCCTGCCGGCTCTTTTTCATTATCTTACAGAACATATCATTAGCCACTACAAACCGTCTGTTTTCGTCCTTCATAAACATCATATCGCTGTTCCGGTTTATAAAAGACTCATACCTGGCCTCACTCTGTTCCAACTCTCTTTTGAGCTTATGATTGTTCATCCTGTTGATAAGGAGCCTGCCTACTAAAATGCTGAAAAACGGATATATAGTAAGTATCGGAATAGCCATAGTTTTTAATAGCTCTTGTCGCAAAGAAACATCTTTTATTAGGGTAACCGATGCCAGCATCAGTAGGTGAGCTATATAACTCACTATAACCAAAGAGACAAAATTATTCCCTTTGCGCCAGTCTGGCCTGAATCTCTTCCACAAAATACCCGTTAGCGAGGCAAAAACTATGGTAGCTACCCCCATCATTGCACCCGGGCCACCCATATAGATTCTGTAAACGGCAGAGATTATTGCTGCAATTACTGTTGCAACAGGACCAAAAAAAAGCCCGGAATTGAGCAGAAGTACACTTCTGGTATCAAAGACCAGACCCGGAATGAGGGTGAATGG
>JAUYTH010000236.1 GCA_030695165.1 Bacteroidales bacterium | reverse complement strand
AAACAGCCACGGCGGTAACAATAACTTCCTGCTCTATTTTTGCCAGACCCAGCTTGAGTCGGAGAGAGATTATGTGGTTTACCTCTACCGCCCGGAGGTAGATTCCCAAACACAAAAGAGTATTGCAGCCCTGCGCAAAAGCACCACCGGAGGGCACGCAGATTAGGTTGAATCCTCCATTATGATGTATATCCACCCCGCTCTGGTTAAAATTGAGAGGGCAGGCAGTGAGTCGGGTGCAGATATGGACCGTTTTAAAATTGCCAACGGCTACTCGTCAATCTGGTGGTACGGGAAATACCCCAACCACTATGCAGGAGATGCCCGCGGAGCAAACCCAAAACTGGGAGAGATTGCCCAGGAGCAAAAAATTGACCAGCTAATAGAGGTCATAAAGCAGGTCAAAGCAGATAAAAGCGCATCCGAACTCCAAAAGAGCTTTTTCAAAGAGTCACAAACGCCATTGAATACAGTAGCTAAGTAGCACTATTCAAAACGAATTATTATAAGTATAATAATTGAAAAAAATATTATGTATTTGTAAACATATTTGTTGACAAATTACTATCTTTGCCCTATGAGTAACTTATCGCAACATATTGACTCTTTAATTAAAAAAGGGGGATATAAGCAATCTGATATTGCAAAGGCAATTGGTGCACATCGCCAACTGCTCAGTTCTGTTATTATGGGAAAGAGAGAGTTATCAATGCAAATGGCCCTGAAGTTGGAATCGTTTTTTAATTTACCGGAAGGGAAACTCATCAAAATGCAGGTTGAGAATAGCATATCCAGGTACAAATACAATCTGAAAACGGATTTGGTAAAAGAGCTAAACAAAGTCAATGCTTTCTGGTCCTATGCAAATGTATCTGCAGATAATATTTCGGATGAGGAGCTGATTGAAAAAACACTTATATATCTTGATATGAAAGATATATCTAAACTTTTTGAACTCTATAAAAGAGACTATATCCGGATGGTATGGAGGGAGAATATGGTCATTCAGGGAGATTATCTATTCAATCTCAACGTTATGATTGCGATGTTTTACTTCGACATTAAAGAACCTGAGCAATATTTGAGAAAAGCTGAAAATTCACTTATAAAACAAAAATTAAGAGATGCATAAAGGTCTGACTGAAAAGATTGATTCAATCATAGTTAATGTTTCAGAAATGGATAGCATTAAACCATATATACTTTGTGGTGGAACTGCGCTGGCAATCCAGATAGGCCATCGTAAAAGTGAAGATTTAGATTTTATGATGTGGAGAAAATCAAAAAGCGAAAAACCGGAAGTTGACAGGGTCTTTATCGAAAAAGAGCTGAGAGAAAAAGTGGGAGAGATTGAGACTTTTAATATGTTAGGTTTTGATCAGGTAGAGTATAGTGTCAAAGGTGTAAAACTATCTTTTTTTGTAAGTGACAGCTATAGTCCGGTTCAGAATCCCCTTCATTTTAAAGGAAATATATATCTGGCAGATATTTATTCAATTTTTGCCATGAAAATTGAGGTAATGTTGCGCAGAATGAAATTTCGTGATTATTATGACATATACTCGATTTTAAAAGAGGGTTATGATATCTCTTCAGGTATTGAGTCGGCATTGAAATATTCACAGCATAAGCTCAATACAAAAAACATTATAATGATGCTCCTGTCCGATAGGTTCACCTCTGACATAAACTTTGATCAACTTGAACCAAAATACAATGTGTCAAAAACTGAGATACGGGAATATATTCTTCAAAAACTCAAGTTGGGTTAACCTTCTTCGTTTTGCCTCATATTTCAATCCGGTCCGGTCTCTCGCCTTTAGCGGTCTTCTTTCAAGACCCTAAGCTAAATTCCGACCTGTTTTCAGCTGAGATATTTTAAAAAAATAAAAAAAATTCACCAAAAAAATGATGAGTTGAA
>JAUYTH010000231.1 GCA_030695165.1 Bacteroidales bacterium | reverse complement strand
CGAACCGATGACCTCTTGCATGCCATGCAAGCGCTCTAGCCAACTGAGCTAATACCCCTTCAAAATTTAGCTGCGCAAAGATGCAAATTATTTTTAATTTCAAATAAGGTTTATTTCAAAAAGAACGTTATTAGTGGCTCTTACAGAGTCTGCACTTCTTTTGAAAAGCCCTTTCTCCTCTTCGTTGAGTTTAAACTCTATCACCTTTTCCCACCCTTTGTTCCCAATCATCACCGGAACTCCGATGCAGATATCTTTCTGGCCATACTCCCCTTCAAGGTAAACGCAACAAGGATAGACCCTTTTTTCGTTTAGAACTATAGACTTAACCAGCACTGCAGCTGCGGCTCCGGGTGCATACCAGGCAGATGTGCCCAGCAGTCTGGTGAGTGTAGCTCCTCCCACCATTGTATCTGCAATAACTTTGCCAAGCTTCTCTTCGGATAGAAGTTCTGTAACAGGAATCCCTTTATAACTTGCAAACCGGGCAAGAGGGATCATAGTCGTATCTCCGTGTCCGCCAATCACCATACCCTCAATATCGCTGGAGGGAACTTCAAGTGCATCACTAAGGTAATCTGTAAACCTGCTTCCGTCAAGAATTCCCCCCATTCCAATGATACGGTTCTTTGGGAGAGATGTTTTTTTGAAAGTAAGATATGTCATTGTATCCATAGGGTTGGATATAATAACCAAGATTGCATTTGGAGAGTATTTAAGCGATTGGTCTATAACGTTAGAAACAATTTTAGCATTTGTTTCAATCAGCTCCTCTCTTGTCATTCCTGGTTTACGTGGAATACCGGACGTAATAACAATAACGTCGGAATTAGCGGTAGCAGCATAGTCATTTGTAACACCGGTAACTTTTGTGAAAAACCGATATAATTTTGCTGTCTGCATCATATCTTTTGCCTTACCCTCTGCCAGGCCCTCTTTAATATCGAGTAAAACAAGTTCAGACGCAAACTGCATATTAGCTATTGCGTTTGTGCAAGTTGCGCCAACATTTCCTGCTCCTACTACTGTAATTTTGGACATATCTCTATTAAATTTTATTTAGCCTATAATTTTGTAGTTTTGCAAAAAAATATCAGTTATGGATTCGATCGCACAATTCCGCACATATCGTGCCAAGATGAACAAAGTAATTCTTGATGCAGATAACCTCTTTTTTAAGCGTTTTTTCAATTTAGACACAAGGACTTATGAAGACGGTGCATTACCTAAACAAACGAAGGAGATGCTTGGTTTAGTGTCATCGTTAGTTTTACGTTGTGACGATTGTGTAAAATACCATATCGAAAAGTGTTTTGAGCTCGGAGTAACAAGAGATCAAGCATTTGAAATATTTTCTGTTGCGAACCTTGTGGGCGGTTCAATTGTTATACCTCACACCAGAAGAGCGATTGAGTACTGGGATCTGCTTGAATCAAACCAAGATAAATAGATAGGATATGATTTCATATTTTACGGAAGATATCTCATTTAAGTTCAAGGGAAGGTTGGCTTGTAAATCTTGGATAAAGGAGGTTATTAATAATCTAGAATTTAATAATAGAGGTTTAATACCTGGAGATATCAATATAATTTTTTGCAATGATGATTTTTTACTAAAGCTTAATAATCAATACTTAAAACACAACCATTACACAGATGTGATTACATTTGATTCTTCTGATAATAAACGCATTAATGGCGATGTCTTTATAAGTATAGATTCGGTTAATTATAACTCGAAAGAGTATAAATGCGAGTTTATTGACGAACTTCACCGGGTTATTATTCACGGAGTTCTTCACTTGATGGGTTACAACGATTCTAATGACTGCCAAAGAGCACAAATGAGAGAGAGAGAAGACGAAGCTTTAAGAATGAGAAAGTTTTAAAACAATTTCTGTAGATTCAAATTTATCGCAAAAGAGATGTTTAACTATTAGAAGAGATTTATGAGGGGACTTTTTGATGAAGGAAAAATATGATATAATTGTTATCGGAGCAGGCCACGCAGGATGTGAAGCAGCATACTCAGCAGCAAAGATGGGTTCTCAGGTTTTGCTGCTAACAATGGATATGGGTAAGATTGCGCAAATGTCTTGCAATCCGGCAATTGGTGGTATCGCTAAAGGGCAGATTGTAAGAGAGATAGATGCTCTGGGAGGATATACAGGCATTATTACAGACTCCTCAACTATTCAATTTAGAATGCTTAACAGATCCAAAGGACCTGCTATGTGGAGCCCAAGAGCTCAGTGTGACAGGCAACATTTCTCAATGAATTGGAGATACTTGCTTGAGAATACAAAGAACCTTCATTTATGGCAAGATACCGTTACCGAATTTATTTTTGACAATGATAAGGTCATTGGTGTAAAAACGGCTATGGGAGCAACTTTCCACTCAACAGCTACAATTCTCACAGCCGGAACATTTCTTAATGGTCGTCTTTTCATAGGGCTCAATACATCACAGGGAGGAAGGATAGGAGAGCTTCCCTCTCAGATCG
>JAUYTH010000227.1 GCA_030695165.1 Bacteroidales bacterium | reverse complement strand
TGAGTGATCCACTTGTTGATTTAACTCCGATGTTAAAAACAGCTGCACTTCTTGGAGGAGCAGGACATCAAATCTATCAGGAGATAAAGGGCGCAGATGGAGCCTGGAGCGGAAGAGTAGCTCTTAATTCAAGTCCTAACACTATTAAAAAGAACTATTTAAGAACACATCGTAATCTTAGCTTTATATCTGCATTCGGATGTAACGCCAATGCGGTGGGAGGTGATGTTTTAAGATTGGCAGAGATTCTAAACTTTGCAACTACAGATACAGTAATTGCTGATTACGGAGCAGGTAAAACATCCAGGTTTTTCTCTCCTTCGGACTCTCTTATAAGATTTATTGCAGATAAGAAAAACACGCTTAAAGGTACAGTTGCTACTGTAAATCAAAAATTTACCGCCAGGCTTGTTCTTAAAGCAGACTGGGAGACAGGAGCAAATGCAGCTAAGCAGTGGCATGTAGATTCTAAAGCAACATCAGGAGTTATATCTGCAAGTACCTATCCAACTTTTGCAACAATTGAAATTGAACTTGTTAAGATTGAAGGGTCATTCGATTTCACAGGAGATATCCCTGAAATTATATTTGACGCCTGGTTTAAAAGCTCATCACCCTACTTTATGAGGTTCTATCCAGCTACGCTGGCGAAGGTGAAAGAGGGAGAGTTACATAAAGTTAGTTACAGATTTTATCCAAGATAGAGATGATTAAAAAAATTGCCCTCCTTACAGCTTTTCTAATAGGACTATATACTGCAGATGCTCAAGAGTTTATAGATGTAATTCAAACCGGTAAAAGGTATAAATTTGTGATACCGGACTCTTTGCTGGGGAGGGATATTCTTTTTGGCTCCAGAATAGTTGATTTGAGCTCACCATCTGCAAAGGTATATGCTGCAGGACAGATGAGAAGGCCTCCGGTAGTAATACGCTTCTCTAAAAGAGATAAATTTATTGTTATTGAAGAGGTTAATAACTTTGTTGAGGTAGAGAAAGATAATCCTATCTACGATGCACTGGAGAGGAATATGAAGGTTGGAGGAGTAGATATCTTTGAAATAGAGTCAACAGGCCCATCAGGTAATTGTTCTACCATAGATGTGACAAATTACTTTTCACAGGAGGTGCAGCTTGCCTGGCCTCTCCCGGATAATGTGAAAAAAGGTCGTCTCGAAAGTAAACTTAGTGGTATTCAGTTTATACGCCAGTATAATGACCATCTAAATATCAGAAGTTACTACGAGTTTCTTGGAGGCAAGGAGACCTTTACCATTACGGTACAGTATTTTATGCTTTTGCTGTCAAAGGATCCTATGGTTGCCCGCTTCAATGACGATAGGGTAGGTTTTCTGCCCTACAACAGGAAATTCTATTCAAGTGGTCATTCAATTAAAACCAACAACTATATCTCAAGATGGAGATTGGAGCCTAAGGCAGATGAAATAGCCCTTCATTCAAATGGGGTGTTGGTAGAGCCACAAAGAGCAATCACAATTTATATTGAACCATATTTTCCCAAAGATTGGATTCCCTTTATAAAATTGGGAGTTGAAGATTGGAACGGCGCTTTTGAAAAAATAGGTTTCAAAAACACCATTATTGCAAAAGAGTTCCCGCTTAATGATTCACTGTTTGACCCATACGATATCAAGACAAATGTTATACGTTATATTCCTCTCGAGGAGGCCAATGCAGCGGGCCAGATATGGGTTGATCCAAGAAGCGGAGAGATAGTTAACGGAGAGGTGTTGTGGTGGAACAATGTAGTTAACCTTCTTAATATGTGGCGATTTACACAGACTGCTGCCGTAGATTCAAGAGCCAGAGCTCTAAAATACGATCAAGAGATGACCGGGGAGATGATAAGATATGCGATTGCTCACGAAGTGGGACATATGCTGGGATTACAGCACAATATGAGAAGCTCTTATGCATACCATCCAGACTCTCTAAGGTCAGCTACCTTCACAGCTAAGTATGGAACAACTGCTTCCATTATGGACTATGCAAGATATAACCATGTTGCACAACCGGGAGATTTTGAGAGAGGGGTAAAAATGACCCCTCCGATACTCGGTCCATATGACTATTTATCAATTGAGTATGGATATAAATACATTCACGGGGCAGAATCTCCACATCAAGAGCTTCAGGCACTTGACTCTCTGTTTGCATCTAAGGGATCAGATCCAATGTATCTTTTTGCTCCATTCATCACTGCTGCTATCTCACCTGACCCCTCTTCCCAGTCGGAATCACTTGGAAACGATATTCTTGTATCTTCTTTAAATGGTATTATGAATACCAGAATTATTCTGGATAGTTTAATCAATTGGACACTAACTGCAGGAGGAACTTTGAAGGATATTGAGAATAGATATGAATCTTTATCAAAACAGTATTTTAGATATATCTCTCTATCAATGTCGTATTTGGGAGGTGTATATACTATCCAGGGGCCTGCAGTTGAAGGGAGCGTTAAGTACACTCCTGTTACAGCAGATAGACAGAGAGAGGCTCTGAAATTCATTCTTGAACAGATAAAAGAGGCTCCAAAATATCTGGATAGAGAGGAGTTAGCTATAATTACCGGCTCTTTGACAGAAGATGTTTTAAAAAAAGAGTCAGAGCTGGTCTCATCGCTACTGAATAACTTTATTTTGCCGAGAATTCTTAGCAGTGCTTCATTATCAAAAAACGCCTACTCTTTAAAAGAGTATCTTCAGGATCTAGATACTTTTATCTGGCAAATACTGGGAGGCGACTCTCTATATGAAAAAAATATTCAGATCACATATATTCAGATGCTCAGGAATATTTCCAAAATTAGTTCCAAGGGAGAGGAGCCAATAACAGGCTCGTCTGCAGTTATAAGTGAAGCCGGATTTAGTCAGTTAAGCAAAACTGCTGCCCGAATTAAAAAGCTGGCTAAGAGCTCAAAGGTGAGAAGAGAGCATTATGATTTTTTGATTGATATTATAGAAAAGAGATAAATAGATGAACAATAAAATAGATAAAATGAAGAGGGTACTTATAACGTTTTTTGCTTTCCTTTTTTTGTTATTTCCCAATAACTCTGCTGCCGATGAGGGTATGTGGCTCCCTTTACTGCTCAAGAATCAGAAGTTTGAGCAAATGAGAAAGATGGGTCTTAAACTAAGTGCAGAGGAGATTTACAGTATAAACAGGGCTTGTATCAAAGATGCTGTTATAGGGCTTATGGGAGAGGGGGCCAATTTAAGAAGTTTCGGTACCGCAAGTTTTATCTCGGACAGTGGGCTAATAATAACAAACTATCACGTTATACTCTCTTATATCGAGAGGTTTTCTAATAGCGAGAATGATTTCTTAAAATATGGCTACTGGGCACGCAACAGAGCAGAGGAGTCACTTTGCAGAGGCCTGCAGATGAAGCAACTAATAAGAATGGAAGATGTTACTGAAGCTATTCTTGAGGGAACTGATACTCTTACAGGTCCGGAGCGCTCTTTAAAGATTGATGAAAATGGAAAGAGGTTAGCCTCTTTGGCAACAAAAGGTACAGGATACGAAGTGAGAATGCAGGCTCTATTTGGCAACAGTCAATATATAATGAGTGTGTATGAGGTTTACAGGGACATCAGAATGGTAGCTGCACCACCATTTTCAATAGGTAAGTTTGGAGGTCATAAGGACAACTACAGCTGGCCAAGGCATACCGGAGATTTTGCAGTATTAAGAGTTTATTCAAACAAAGAGAACAAGCCATCCTCTTTTTCAAATAAGAATGTGCCTTATAAACCTGCCAGTTACTTGAAAATTTCATTAAAAGGGGTTAATGATGGCGATTTTATAATGGTTGCTGGATTTCCCGGCTCGACGAAAGAGTATGTTCCATCATTTGCACTCGATAGAATAATTTATGGGGAGAATGTTCATAAAGTAGGAATACGAAAGGAGAAGATTGAGATAATAAATAGTGCAATTGATGAGAATCCCCAACTAAGGTTTAGGTACACTACCAGACTATCTTCAATAGAGAATAGCTATCTAAGATGGAGAGGCGAAATAATGGGAGTTACCAGAATGGATCTGGTGAATAAAAAAAGGGTTGAAGAGGGTAATTTTAAAAGATGGGTTGCTGCAGATTCAAAAAGAGAGGAGAGGTATTCAGGTATTCTGGAGAGGATGGAGGAGCTATATAAAGATGTAGCTGTTTATAATCTGGCAGAAGCATATTTTAATGAGGCCGGTATAAACGGCTCTGAAATTGTCCCTTTTATCGGTAAGTTTGAAAAGCTGGCTGCTATCTACTCCAGGAAAAATTTAGATATCAAAGCAGCAAACTCAGAGGCTAAAAGATTGATAGGACTTACTAATCAGTTTTTTGAAAACTGGGATTTAGAGGTGGATAGAAAGATGTTCAGGAATATGATGGTAAGATATTACCAAAATATGCCGGATATTTTCAAACCGGATGCGATGGTAAAATATCTTAAACAATATGAGGGCGATGCTCAGTTGCTCTCTTTAGATGTCTTTAAAAAATCAATATTCACAGACAAACAGAGGCTGATTCAATTTTTGGAGGATAGCGATAGAGATGTTGCAGGTCAAATAAAGGAAGATCCACTTTATCAGATCGCAATTGGTTACTATATGATAAATGTAAATAAAATAATGAGAGTAAGAGGTGAGCTGCAATCTCGTCTAATGGAGTTAAACAACATATATATGAGAGGTTATTTGGAGATGAATGGAGAGAAGATAATCTATCCGGACGCCAACAACTCTCAAAGAATAAGCTATGGCAGGGTAAACGGTGCAAAAGCTCAGGATGGACTCTTTTACAGCAGTTTTACAACCCTTGATGGTGTAAATGATAAATATCTGAACAACATTGATGATGAACAGTTCTATCTGCCAAAAAAAGTGAGAGATCTTATCGAAAAAAGGGATTATGGTGTTTATGCATCTGATAATGGTAAACTTACAGTTAATTTTTTAACAGATGCACATACAACCAGTGGCAGCTCAGGCTCTCCGGTGATAAACTCGAAAGGTGAGCTGGTTGGGCTCAATTTTGACAGAATTTGGCAGGGAGTGGCCTCAGATTTCAGATACGATAAGGATATATCAAGGTCTATAGCGGTAGATATCAGATACATTCTGTTTATTCTCGATAAATACTCTCCTTCACAATATGTTCTGAAAGAGTTGAAAATCACTAAATAACAGAGTTATTTACAAAATTAAAGTTCAGGGCATCTCCGTAATTGGGTTGCCCTGATTTGTTTTTTTTGAGCTTTATGAAATTAAAAGAATTATCAACTATATTTGTAAATGAGACTGGCATCTTGTGCACTATATATAGTAATCATTAAGAAATCTAATTATGTTAAAACTGAGTTCGTTTTTACTCCTAATATTTTTTGTAGTTATTACACAATTACAGGCACAAACCAATCAGAAGGTATGGTCAATAGCAATTCACGGAGGAGCGGGAGGCACACCCTCAAGTCTGAATCCCCAAAAGATAGCGGAGTATGAAAAACATCTTCTGGAAGCCTTAGAGATTGGAACTAAAATTCTCTCTCAAGGTGGGAGCTCTCTTGAAGCTGTAGAGAAGGTTGTCGTGTATTTGGAGAACTGTCCGCTTTTTAACGCAGGCAAGGGTGCCGTTAAAAATATTGACGGAGTTCACGAACTGGATGCTGCTATTATGGATGGCTTAAACCTGAAAGCAGGAGCTGTTGCAGGTCTGAGGGATATAAAAAACCCAATAATGGCTGCCAGGCTGGTTATGGATAGCACAGCCCACGTTTTGCTCATTGGAGAGGGCGCCTCTGCTTTTGCAAAATCAATGGGGTTGGAGTCGGTTGACAACAGCTATTTCTCCACAAAACAGAGAGAAGAGCAGCTAAATAGAATCAAAGAGAGTAAGGAGAGTCCTCACCCGGGAGGAACTGTCGGTTGTGTGGCCCTTGATATTTACGGGAATCTCTCTGCGGCGACATCTACAGGCGGGATGTCAGGGAAAAAGTGGGGAAGGGTGGGAGATGTACCTGTTATTGGCGCGGGAACATACGCAAACAACCGAACAGCAGCGATATCCGGCACAGGACACGGTGAGTACTGGATAAGACGGGTTGTGGCCTATGATATATCTGCACTAATGGAGTATAGGGGATTATCCCTTATTGAAGCATCAAATGAGGTTATTTACAATAAAATCAGCCCTATGGGAGGATCCGGAGGAGGTATAATTGCGGTAGACGGAAAGGGTAATATTGCGCTTGTTTTTAATACTGCAATGATGCACAGAGCCTGGGCAAACTCTTCTGGAGAAGTTGGCGTCGGACTCCTTAAGGGAGAGGAGAGAATAGTTAAAAAAGGTATTTTATGATATTTAAATTCAACCCCGGGCTTCTTACAAAGATTGTAATTGCAATTATTATCGGCATTGGATGCTCTCTCTTCTTTCCTGTATGGGCTGTAAGAGTTTTTGTAACAGCTAATGGTCTGTTCAGCAATTTTCTCTCTTTCATAATTCCGCTGCTTATTCTGGGTCTCATTGCACCCGGAATTGCCGACCTTGGAAAGGGTGCAGGTAAGTTATTAATTATAACAGTTCTTATCGCTTATGGCTCAACATTAATAGCGGGTTTTTTCTCCTTCTTCACAACTAAGTGGTCTCTTCCTTTGCTTATTGAACCAACCACTACATTAAACGGATCCGGGTTTCAGTTTTCCGATGTAATAACAGCTTTCTTTACATTTGAAATGACTCCTCTTATGGGAGTAACAACAGCTCTGGTATTTGCTTTTGTAATAGGAATAGGCGTATCAGCCGTAAACGCAGAGAGACTCAAAGGGGCCTTGGGCGAATTTCGTAAAATAATTATACTTATAATTCAAAAGGCGATAATTCCGCTTTTACCCTACTATATTTTTGGCATATTCCTAAAAATTGGTGCGGAGGGTCAGGTTACTATGATTCTATCACTCTTTTTTAAGGTTATCATTGTGATATTTGTAATGCACATTATCCTGCTACTTTTCCAATTTGTTATTGCAGGTGCCATTTCGGGGAAGAATCCCATTAAAGCTCTTATAACTATGCTACCGGCCTATGTTACAGCATTGGGGACACAATCATCTGCAGCGACAATTCCTGTTACATTGATTCAGGCGAAAAAAAATGGTGTAGATCCGGAGGTTGCAGATTTTGTAATTCCTTTATGTGCAACAATTCACCTATCCGGGAGCACTCTTAAGATTGTCTCCTGCGCTTACGCAATAATGTATATGACAGGTCTCAATCCGGATATTACACTCTTTGCGGGATTTATTATGATGTTGGGAGTTACGATGGTGGCAGCCCCGGGAGTACCGGGAGGTGCAATAATGGCAGCAATAGCAATATTGCAATCTATGCTAGGTTTTGACCAAATGCTCACCGGCCTGATGATAGCACTTTATATTACAATGGATAGCTTTGGCACAGCTTGCAATGTTACCGGAGATGGCGCTATCGCATTAATAATGGACAAGATACATAAAAAAGATTAGGCAGATCAATCAACTCTCCAGTATCCTTCCCGACTTCTCTATCAAACTCTTAACGGTTTTTGTAAAGTTTTTATTTTTACTAAGTTCCTCAATGTTCATATGCATTCTGTATCTCCAATAGTGTTTTGGGTTGGCCGGAATATTGATTCTCTCACTATGAGGGTCCTCTCTTCTTAAATCCGGAAACATTGACAACCAATCCTGCAGAGGAAGGATTGTTAGCATAGCAGGTGATTTCAGATGATCTTCAATAATTCTGGTGCATAACCAAGGCTCGCAGAAAACAGGTGGTTCGCCATCATACCCCAATATGTCTCTGTAATAGAGTTTACTTTGATTATAATCCTCCTCCCACCACCCTCTTAGAGTGCTTGTGTCGTGGGTTCCTGTTGTACAAACAGAGAGATATGGATAATTGAGAGGATTCCCGAATTTTTCATTCGGGTCTTTCGGCATTCTCTGAATTTCCAGAGTCATAATACTCAATTTATTCATCGCTGCTGGTACGCAGGATGGAATCATTCCAAGATCTTCGCCACAGACAAGCATACCGGTTGATGATATAAGAGATGGTAGTCTTTTCATTGCATTGTGATACCAGAAGCTATCATTTCTCTCATAGAAAAAGTGGTTGTACACTCTGTTATAGCACTCTTTCTGATGATTGTCCAATGCTTGGTAAGATTTAGTAAATTGAGAAGAAATTCTGGGATGAAACATATTTAGGTCACTTCTATCCTGCAGAAAGAGGATCTCTGTGCAGAGACTTATAAGCTCCTGCCTGTAACCTGAGTATTCAGATTCAGGATTTTCTTTAAAGAAGTTCTCTATCAGTTCTTGAGTGCTGAATAACTCTTTAAGCCGGAATGTTCCGTTATACAACTCCTCAAGGAACTCATCTTTAATCCTCTCTTTCGTTTGGCCAAAATAGTCATAAAGGACAGAATCTGTGATATATGGCAAAGTATCTCTTTCATAATTGAAATCATATCCGAATGATCTGATCTCCTCTTCACTTAATGGTAAAGCAGGATTAAAGCTACCCATCAACCCCTCTGTAGAGTTTGCAGGAATTTCCCAAATTCTAAAGAAGCCGAGAATATGATCGATTCTGTAAGCATCAAAGTACTCTGCCATTTTAACAAACCTTTTTTTCCACCAACTGAATCCGTCTCTCTCCATAATATCCCAGTTGTAAGTTGGAAATCCCCAGTTTTGTCCCTTTACCGAGAAATCATCCGGTGGCGCTCCTGCCTGGCCTCCAAAATTGAAGAGATGAGGCTCCACCCAAGCCTCAACGGAATTTTTATTAATACCAATCGGTATATCACCTTTTAAGATAATTTGCTTACTGTTAGCATATTCACGAATATAAGAGAGCTGTTTATGCAGATGAAACTGAACAAAATAGTGTATTGCTATCTCTTTAAAAAACTTACTCTCTTCACAGGTAAGCGCCGTAATCTCATTGCGGTTGAAAGTTGAATATTTTGGCCAACATCTAAAATCTGCACTTTTGTACTTGTCTCTCAAATAGCAAAATGCTGCATATGGAATCAGCCACTCTTCATTATTTTTAAAAAAAGAGGTAAACTCTTTAGATTTGAGTACAGCATCTCCCTCTTGTTTAAATATTTTTTTTAGGTATTTCCATTTAAGGTTAGCAACAGACTCGTAATCAATAGAGCTGAGGTTGTTCAGTTTTTTTGCATTTTTTTGATGTCCCTCCATAAATTCACTCTCTTTAATGACACCGGTCAGCTCAAGGTTAATATATAAAGGGTGCATTGCAAAAATAGATATAGCTCCGTAAGGGTAGGAGTCAACCCAAGTGTGGGTCATTGTGGTGTCATTCACAGGCAGAATCTGTAAAACATTCTGTGATGTCTCAGATAGTAAGTCTACAGCCTCTTTAAGATCGGCAAAATCTCCGATTCCACTACTTTTTTTTGTACGCAATGAGAAAACAGGAACTGCTGTTCCTGAAAATCGCGGTTTTGGAGATGGAAAATTAACAGAGAAGTGATTGATCAATATCTTTGATCTATCTTCCTTATCGATATGTGGAATAGCTCTGTTTTCTCCGCTCTCCCAAATATATAGGGAGGGTTCAACCGGATTTGTCAATAATGCAAACTTGTATTCACATCCATCCGGAAGATTGATCTTATCTGTAGTGAAGTACCATAGACCATCTGCTCGCTGGACCATCCGTGGAGCTTTTCTTATATCCCAGTTACCTAGCTCTTTGCAATTTCCGCAGATAAGCAGAACACTCTCTTTTGAGAGATTGTTTGCTGATATTGAAAGAGTAACCTCTTTTAAGATGAAATGAGACTCCTGGTGGTTATTAAAAAAGACCTTTTTAAATGCATCTGAGAGAAAAGGGGTCTCATCGTTATATACCTTCCACTGATCATAAACTCTGAAAGAGTATTTGGATTCATTAGTGAATCTTCTTGGAGGACCTGCTTCAAAGATTAGATCTCCATTCAAATCCCTTATAATATATGAGTAGTTGAACGAGCAGGATTTTTTTAGAATGAGCTCAAAATGCCATTCACCACTTTTATATTGCATTGATTTATAGTATGTGCATCCCGAGCCATTAAGTTCGGGAATTGAAGCGGAAATTAAAACCTCCTCACCAAAACTGGTATTAAAAGGTATTGAAAAATGTACTGTCATATCTATCTCATTAATTTAACAAACCTAATTTATTTTTTTAAATTTTCATATATTTCATCTAACTTAGTATATTTACATATACATTGACTCTTTATGAAACCTTTGACTTTTAAGACAGATGGCGATAAACAGCGAGACTTTATTTTTGTCTCTATTGTTATACATACCTTAGCCTCCCTTCACTCATTATCCTGCTTTTTGCTCAGAACTTTTGAGAAAGATGATGCTTTGGTATTAACAATCCTCACTATAACAATGGTGGTTCTGATAATTAGTTTCTTTAAGGGAACAACTGATGTTTTCCTCTCTCTTCTTCTGATATCCTGTCTTGCCGGTTTTTATCTTGGAACTAATGGTGCCTATCTTATATCACTGATTATTCCGGATTTTCCGGTGTTAACTCACGTAATAGCCACTTTTATTGTAACTGAGACTCTCGGCTGGCTTGTATATGTAATTATGAGAAGGCCTCTAAAGAGATGAGCAGATTTAACTTCAGAAAGATAATTGAGATATCATTCCTAATACTCTTTGTGTTTGGTTTCAGAGTACTCGTTGAAGAGGCAACTCCACTTTTTGAGAAACAGCTTAATCTCTCTTTTGGGAGATTTGTAATGAAATTACTTGGTAATTATCCTGTTACATTCTTTATGCTTGTAGTTGATATTACTTTGGTATATCTTATTAATAAATATGTGAATCAGGAAAACTCTTTTAAGAAGTTTATCGGGATTCTCTCAACAGCCATTTTTGTCGCATTTCTCTCTGCTTTATGGATACGTATTCCGGTTTGGAATAAAGTAGAAGAGGCCATACTCTTTAACGACATATATTTTAATCTTACAATTTTAACCTCATTTGTTCTCAATCTTGTATTGATGTCTTTTATACAAGTATACCTTTATTACATAAAATCACACGAAAAGGCATTAAATATTGAGAGTGGGAAGAAAACCAGAGCTCAGTACCAGTATC
>JAUYTH010000205.1 GCA_030695165.1 Bacteroidales bacterium | reverse complement strand
TTAAATATATATATTGGGCAGGAGCACTAATTATGACTCTATTAACCACTAATGTAGCGGTTGCCCAGGAGGCGGCGAAACAAAATTCGCCGGCATCTATTGAATTGTTAAAGGCTAAATCTTTATGGTTCAATACAAACAACGCAGCAGGTCTTACTTTAGACAAGATGCACGACTATAGCGACCTTAATTTTCAATATAAAATTAAGAGCGGTGACTATAAGAAGAGCCACGACGGAGAGAAGGAGAGTACTCTCGGAGTATCTACAGAGGGTGGACTAAAACTTAGCGGAGGTTATGTTTGGGGAAAATTCTCCTACAATAACGAAACTCTGAGAAATACTCTTTACAATACCACTATGATCAACCCCGAGAGAGGTATGCCATTCTACACCGTAGATAAAAATATGAGTGACTGGAAAAGACAGAACTATAAACTGGAGATGAAGGTTGCCAGCAAACCTTTATGGGATAAGTATATAGTAGGTATCCAGGGTGAATATATTACAAGTACCGGAGCTAAGCAGGTAGACCCTCGTTCTGTTGGGTATTTCTACACCATTACAGTAAAACCTAGTATTGCAGCAATGTTCGGGAAACACTCTGTAGGGGTAAATATGGTCTATCAAAACCTAGTAGAAGAGACCAGAACTACCAACAGTAACGGTCAGCTAAGCCAGGATGTCTATGTTATTAAAGGGCTTGGAAATTTCTACTCGGCAGTAGTGGGCGGGCTTCAATCTTTGGGGCAGTTTGTATACAGCGGTAATAAAATTGGAGGCGATCTCCAGTACTCATACGGAATCTCCGATATCAATTTCATTATATCCGGTAACTACCACTTGAGGGTAGAAGATGTTATCAGCTCCCCGACAAAACCAAAGAAAGAAGGAACCGTAAAGGAGGAGATGATGTCGGCAAACCTTACCGTAACCAAAAGCTGTGACAATTTTCACCGACTGGATCTCTCATACAGTATAAATAACAGCAATGGAATAGAGTATGTTCAGGTACTTGACAATACATATGAAGTTCAACGCTGGGTAAATGTATACAGCAGTGTAAGATCTACATACAACCAGATCGATATGGTTGCCAAATACGACTTCTTCCGCGGTGCCTCTCACGAGTATAAGTGGAAAGCAGGGCTTTTTGCAAATTACAGGGATAACGACGACCTCTACATTTTACCAAAATCCAAAATGAGAGTAGAAAATCTATATCTTGGGGTAAACGCAAAGACGAATATCCCTCTTAAACTTGCAAACAGATTGATTCTGGGTGCAGATTTTATCTATAAAAATAATATTAACGGATACTATATTTATAAAGGAGCAGATGCCACATCACCTGTTATTACCCAGTTTATGACTCCGGATATGCAATACTCAAGACAGGACTATTATAAAATAGGAGCAGAGGTGAGCTACTTTACAAATATCAGCCGTAGTAATAAATCCGGTATGTTTGTTAAAGTTGCTGCAGATTACTACAAACCTGTTGAGGGTGAAGGGAATCGTATGCAGACAACTATCGGCCTTGGATTTACCTTCTAATGTTGCTCTTAAGGAATGTATAAAAAGTTATTAATTCTTGTTCTATTGGTAATCTCTTTCTCTGCGCAGTTAAAAAGCGCAGAGAGGGGGTTTGCCATAATTGTTGACAAAGATACCTACACGGCCTGCAGGGCCGAAATAGAAAACTACAGATCTGTGTTGGAGAGAGAGGGGCTCTCCGCTGTAGTGGTTGCGCAGGTGTGGAGCGATCCTATGCAGGTTAAGGATGTCCTGCAGAGGTTATATCTTGACAAAGGTCTCGAGGGGGCTCTCTTTATAGGAGAGATCCCAATTCCGATGTTAAGGGATGCTCAGCACTTTACTTCTGCATTTAAGATGGATCAGGAGCTCTTTCCCTTCGGGAGCTCCTCGGTCCCATCAGATCGTTTCTACGACGACTTCGATCTGAAGTTTGATTATCTAGGTAAAGACAGTGTTAAACCACTGTTTCACTACTACTCTTTACGGGGAGACTCTCCTCAAAAGATCGAGTGTGATATCTATAGCGGAAGAATCAAGCCTACAAAGGCAGGTGAGCAGGGGTACAACCAAATAAGAGGCTATTTCAAGAAGCTTCTCAAAGAGAGAGCTAAGGATAACTATTTGGATGTCATCACATCATATACAGGAGACGGCTCATTTTCAAACAGCATAACTGCCTGGAAAGAGGAGGGACACACGCTCAGGGAGCAGTTCCCGAACTCATTTAAAGACAAAAACTCCGTCAAATTTTTGCTTTTCAATATGTATCCATATATGAAGGATATTGTTAGTGAGGAGTTAAGGCGCGAGGATATGGACCTGATGCTGTTTCACGAACACGGAATGCCATACAGGCAATATCTTACAGGAATTCCTCTAAGCAAAGGGGTATCTGAGTACAGCGAATCTGCAAGGGCTCTTTTTAGAGCTGCGCTCGCAAAAGAGAGCGATTCAGCTAAGAGGGAGCAGATGAAAACCAAATGGATGAGCCAATACAAAATTGACTCCACCTGGTTTGTAGGCTTTTTGGACCCGAAACAACTTATTAAGGACTCGCTCGATGATGCAAGGATGGGTATTCTGCTTGAAGATATCCCAAACATTAAACCAAATGCAAGGGTTGTCCTCTTTGACGCCTGTTACAACGCAGACTTTAGGGAAGAGTCCTCCATTGCAGCTGAGTATATCTTTAGCGAGGGTAAAAATCTTGTTTCCATCGGGAACAGCGTAAATGTACTGCAGGATAAATCTGCCTGTGACCTTATGGGTATGCTTGGGCTGGGGTTTAGCGTAGGGGAGTGGATGCAAAATGTAAACATTCTGGAATCTCATATCATTGGAGATCCTACTTTCCGCTTTAAATCTACTAAGCCCAAATCAATCGACCTTAAGTCAAAAGATTCTGAATACTGGCTATCTGTACTTAAACTTGAAAAAGAGGCTGACCTTCAAGGATTGGCACTACATAAACTTTTCGCTCTTGACTATCCCAATCTGGATAAGCTGCTGCTGGATACATATAACAGCTCTCAACTCTACACAGTAAGACTTCAATGTTTCCTGCTGCTTCAGTTTTACAACAACGGGAAATTTGAAGAGCTTATCAAAAGTTCTATCTATGACCCTTACGAGTTCATAAGACGTAAATCTACATTTGCAATGGGAAGAGTTGGTAAGGACGAGTATATACCATATATAGCAAAGGTTTATCTTAACGACTATCTGGACGAGAGGGTGCAGTTTAATGCCGCCTTCGGTTTTGACCTTATGGATATGGATAAGCTGGAGAATGAGGTTAAAACTCAGCTGGATCTTAACACAACCTATTATGATAAGAGTGCTGTTTGGGCAGATTTCAAAGAGAGATTTGACTCCCGCAGACGGATAGCCCAGATGGCAGACGATGTTACTAACCAAGGCAAAAGCACAAAGGCCAGGCTGTCATCTGTAAAGATGCTCAGGAACAACACATATCACAACAAAGTTGACGATCTGCTTAAGGTTCTGAAAGACCCTAAGGAAGATCTCAAAGTGAGAATCGCTCTGGCAGAGGCGCTGGGTTGGTTTAACCTATCATATAGAAGAGGCGAAATTGTGGCTGCCTGTAAAGAGGCCTCCCAAAACAGAGAGATTGACCCTAAGCTTCTGGATGAGCTTACAAAGACAGTTGCGAGATTAGAGGTGTATATGCGATAAAGTGAGATGAAGATGAAAAAAGTAATAAAATACATATTTTTAGCTCTGATACTGATTGGATCTTTATCGGAGATGGAGGGGAGAGGTCGCATTATCCCTGCAAAGGGTAAATATGCATCCAGATTTTTGGTTGTAATAGACCGGGCAAGCTTCGATGCGGCATCGTCTGAGGTTGCAGCGTATAAAAAAGTGCTTGAACAGGAGGGTTTGGGAGTTGAGATTCTCATAGGGGAGTGGAGCTCACCCGAGACACTGCGTGAAGAGATACGAAAGATCTACAACAAGCGACCGGTAATGGAGGGGGCTCTGTTTGTCGGAGATATTCCTGTTGTAAGGGTTAGAAATTTCCAGCACGCAACCACTGCATTTAAGATGGATGAAGAGAACTTCCCCATCACCGAATCTTCTGTTACAAGTGACAGATATTATGACGATCTGGATCTGGAGTTTGCGTTTTTTAAAATAGACTCTTTGAACCCAGGCCACTTCTATTACAATCTTAAGGAGAGTTCACCCCAGAGGATAGAGAGTGAGTTCTACTCCGCAAGAGTACTACCTCCTTCAGATTTTGGAGTTGACACTTATGAACTCATAAGACGATTCTTCAAAAAGGCTGTACAGGCGCATCTGGAAGAGAACTATGCAGATAATATAATCTTCTTTAACGGACACGGTTATAATTCAGATTGCCTTACTGTATGGCAGAACCAGCAGTTTGCAATTAAGGAGCAGTTTCCTGCTGCTTTTAAGAGCTCTAAAGGTAACGGCTTCTACAACTTCCGCCAGGACCCTTTTATGAAGTTCAAACTTTACGAAAGGATGCAACGAAAAGGTACCGACCTCTTTGTTTTTCATAAACACGGGGCGTACGATACCCAGTATGTTAACGGAGATTACCCTGCACCTAATACCCTTAGCGGGAAAGTTACGGGCCCGATGGAGGCACTCTCTGCCTCTGTCAGGAATACCTATCGCAGATACACAGGAGAGAGGAGAAGCAACTTTAAAAGCAGTATGATGGCAGATTTTGGCCTTACAGAGGCCTTCTTTGACGCAGAGCTGCTCCGCTCAACCAAAGTTGCCGACTCTACATTTGCCGCCAACGTCAACATCTCCCTTGAGGACCTTAAAACTATTACGCCGCAGTCAAGAATAACCATCTTTGACGCCTGCTACAACGGCTCTTTCCACCAGAAAGGCTATGTTGCCGGCTACCACGTTTTTGCAGATGGTAACACTGTGGTTGCCCAGGGAAATACTGTAAATGTATTGCAGGATAAATGGTCAATGGAGCTTATCGGTATGCTGGCCGAGGGTGCAAGAGTGGGTTTTTGGCAAAAAGAGATCCAAACCCTTGAGTCTCACCTGATAGGAGACCCAACATATCGTCTGATTCCGGGAACACCACCGGTGATTTCGTCAGAGCAATCCAAAGTTTCGGGAGAGCAATCTGCAAAAAACAGAGAGCGGGGAGATTTGTTAAACAGAGATCTTGCAACCAGATCAAAAGATAACAGGTACTGGATGAGCCTTTTTGAGAAAAATGGAGAGAACCCAAATTACCTGGCAATAGCTCTTAAACAGCTCTCAAAAAACCCTCCGGCAGGCTACTCAGATCTTCTATTGAAGGTTTTAAAAGAGAGCCCTTACTACATTGTTCGTATGCAGGCACTTAAAAGACTTATTGACCTCTCCGACAATAATTTTGCAGAGGCCCTTTTAGTTGCATTAGAGGATCCTTATGAACTTATCAGAAGAAATGCTGCCCGCTTTTGTGGTTACTGTGGTAATCCAGTGCTTGTAAAACCGTTGGTAAACACTCTGCTATTCTCAAACGAGAGCATCAGAATTTTGTATGCAACTCAAGGCTCTCTGCTTATGTTCGAAAAGGAGATGGTCTTAGAGGAGGTTAAAAGGCAGAGCGAAGGCTCAAATCTGCTTCACCCATCCAAAGTAGTAAGCGATCTTACAAGTTTCTTTAATAGTGAGTTTAAAAGACAGGAGACAGCCCTGGCAACAATTAAGGATAAAAACAGTACACCAGAAAAAAGGATATCTGCAATAAGATCACTTAGAAACTACAACAACCACAAACAGACAACCCATTTTCTTAATGTTCTTACAGATACCGGCGACAACCTTAAAGTGAGAATCACTATGGCAGAGGCTCTGGGCTGGTTTAACTGGAGCATAAGAAAAAGCGAAATTATTAATGCACTCGAAGCAGTGTATAACGATAAAACTACCGCCCCAGAGCTTAAAGCAGAGGCGCTGCAAAGCACCTTAAGGCTAAAGTAGGGTAGTTATTAAGTACCTTGTGTTATGTAACGGCAGGGGCGGCTCAAAATGGCCGCCCCTAATTTTAACTCAACTTAAACCAACTATTATAGTTTCACGACCACCATTACGGGATTTGACTCCTCGGTAAGAGTTGCTGCAACCCTCTTCATCTCCGGTGAGTCATATTTTTCACTGAGTTCAATAAACTTAGCAGCAGAGAGCGACATAATCATCTCGCCCTCGTTTGAGATATGTACCGGCCAGAATGGAGCACCATTGTCCAGATCATTTTTAAACCCTCTCATTTCGGGATTGTCCCTTTTAAGTAAAATCAACTCTTCGTTTTTAATATCATAAAGTGCAGATACCAAAGGAGGAGTATAACCATTAGGTTCGTTCTGACCAAAGTTGTAAGTTAGGAATAGATTATTTTCGGATTCACACGTAAATCCTGCAACCAAAATTATACTTCTGTTCCATTCATCTTCAGTAGCCTTTACCGGACGTTTATATTTTCCGAAATCGAGGATGTAGTGAGTGGTGGTATTCAGTTTTTCATCTAAAGAATAGATTTCAGTTCCGTTATCTGCCACAAATCTGAACCCTGTTTTATAAGGGTAGAGAGTAGGATGCCTGCTTATAATAACTACTGAATTTGTCATTACCCCCCCTATGGATATTGTCATACTCTCTTCATTGCCGGCAACATCTTCTCCACTTTTATTCTCATCTTTTTTACCTGTAACTATCCCTACGGGAGACTCAGCTATTATCTCTTTGTTACTGTTAAAAGAGATAACCCCGAATTTATTTGCCATCATATCGCTAACCATAGAGATGTAACTCTCTCCCACCTTATGAAGTTTAAAACTTCTAAAATTACCTCCCTCATCTATTGGCGCGTATACCTCCTTAATAAAATTTCCATCTTTGTCATATTCAATAAGTTTGTTGATGGAGTAGATCATAGGATTTCTCGTTACAGGATCGAACGAGAGGGAAAAATGCTCAATTTGAGGCAGCTCACCTTTTGCCCTTCCTATAGTTCCAAGTTTCCCCTTGAATCTGCCGTCAAAGTGGTACATTCTGTACTCATTTTGATTAAACCCCTTACTGATGATAACATAAAACACCCCATCTTCCAGTATAGGTCTGGAGATATCACCCAAAAGCGAGCTGTCACTTGTCTCCAGCGGGATGTACTGAATAGACTTAGCCACTTCGCTTAATTTTACAATCCTCTCTTTGCCAATAGCATCCGGCAGAGAGATTGTTTTAATACCATCCGAGGCAGTTTCGCCGGATTTATTGCCGTCACACGAATTGAGCAGTGAGCTCATACAGAAAACCAGTAGGAGAAAAAGTAGTTTTTTCATAGTGGAGATAATTATGTAAGTGAAGTAATAGATTGGTATAGAGCAGGATTCCGCGTCAGTTAGCCACAAATTCCGTGCCATTACTCTTTGCCTGCATTCTCACAGCAGGAACACATATCTTGCACGTTACGGGCTTATAAAAACCCTTCGCACATCGGGCACGTCCATCCTCATCCGCTCACAAGTTCGCTCCTTCCGGCTGAGTGTGCCCTATTGCTGCGAAGGGTTTTTATTATACAGCCCGTGGAGAGAATTGTGTTCCTACTGCGATTTGGAGAGTTTTATCTCAGAGCTGTAGTTCCAATTTGTTTAATATCAGGGAATTATTACAAATAGCGTATTTGGTGTAAGTAGGTTAAAATCTGATGTTTGGCACTATAGCTCTGAGATGAATGCGATCCCTGGGAGTTTTTTGTATTACACACATAATGTGATATATAGTAATTATCAAATCCTACCCAAACTCAAAATCGTTAACATTATATTTCTTAATTTCAATCAATTACAAAAAACTCCCAGGGATGTGTCAGTCACGTAGGAAACTTTAGCAGACCTATTTGCTGCTCTGTTATGTTGCGGGCCTGCGCAAACCTGTACACATCTGGCAAGTCCATCCTTATACGCTCGCAAGCTTGCTTCTTCCGGCTGAGTTTGCCCTCGCTGTTACATAGGTTTGCGCTATTTCGGCCTCGCCGGGGAGCATAGCAAATAGGTTTTCCTATGCAGACACTGTGAGGCACTGTTTGTTGCCCGACTACTCTTGGTTACAAAAATAGAGGCTGCCTAATTAGACAGCCTCTAGCAAAGCCCCACGACCCTTGGCAAGGTTACACTACAACCCCCAATCTATTCCTTTAAGTACAGCAGGAACGCCCTTGTCCATCCAGGTTGGCATTGGTGCCCCTTTGAGGTAGTGGTCAAAGAATTGTGATAGTCTCACACTAAGATCTTTAGCGTTAACTCTGCTTACAAGGTTGTGCTTCTCTTTGTTGTACTGGAGCATCCACACTGGTTTGCCAAGACGGCGAAGTGCGGTGAAGTACTCAATACCCTGATACCACGGAACTGCGTCATCTTCGTCGTTGTGCATAATGAGGAGTGGTGTCTCAACTTTATTTGCAAAGAAGAGAGGGGAGTTCTCTATATAGAGGTCAAATCCGTCCCAGAGAGTTTTGCCGATACGGCTCTGGGTGTGCTCATACTGGAACTGGCGAACCATTCCGGAGCCCCACCTGATACCGCCATATGCACTGGTCATATTTGCAACGGGAGCACCCGCTCCGGCAGCTTTCCATTTGAAGATCTCCGGCTGGGTAACCATATAGGCTACCTGATATCCGCCCCAGCTCTGTCCCTGAATTGCAACGTTGTCACGATCTGCCCAAGGGTTTTCGCATATCTTCTCGACTCCGGGCACAATGCAGTCCATTGCACTTTTTCCGGGGTATCCTATCTGATAATAGATGTCCGGTGTAAATACCAGATATCCGTTACTGGTAAAGTAGGTGATGTTAATGGTTGAACGGCTTGGTGCCGGAGCCCTGTAAGAGTGCAGGTTATCTGTTATAGTCTCATAGAAATATACAATCATTGGATACTTCTTGGTAGGGTCAAAATTCTCCGGTTTGTGAAGAATACCCTCTACATCCAACCCTGTTTTTGATTTCCACTTTACAAGTTCGGCTGTCCCCCAGTTGTAATCTCTCTGTTGAGGGTTGATGTCTGTAACCTTAGTTTGGGTTTTGAAGTTATCTTTAGTAACCCACACATCAGGTGAGTTTGTGAAGTTGTGTTTTACGTAAGTAATTACATCTCCCTTCTTTGCCTTGTTAAGATAGACAAAAGTAACCGGCTCCAAAACCCACTGTTTCATTAGAGGTTTTCTCTTACCCATCTCCTTGAAGTAGTAACCATTGTTTTTGGTAACATTATCAAAAGCAGAGAAATAGATAGTCTCCTTAGGTTTGATTGGCTCCATTCTAACTCCCGGGGTTCCCGGAGGAAGAAGAATATCATCAAGGCGAACAATCCGGAAAGTCATATTGTTTCTCCTTCCTTCGCCGTCGGTAAGCATAACTGCAGGAGCAACCCCTTTAGGGTCAATCTGCCAGATGTCATATCTGTCGTAGAGATAGAATGCCGCGTCTCCCTCTGCCCAGCCACCGTGTCCGTAAGGTCGTGCCATATCCGGACTATCGTGCATCTCATCTGTAAATGAGACATTCAGCCCATTGGTCAGACAAACGGTTTTCCCGGTTTTTACCTCATATGAGTACCAGTTTTTATCTACACTATTGTACCATACCAGGAAGTTTGCATCAGGAGATGGAGAGCCGCTCCCTATGTATTGGTCCTTCATAATGAGTTTTCCCTCACCCGTATTTACATCTATAAGATATACATCTCTTCTTGGATTTGCACTCCACTGAGACTCCAGTTGATAGTTATAATCCGAGACGGCGTAGGCCCAATCTGCAGACCACTCATTAGGAACCTGCACCTGCTCATACTCCTCTTTGGCAAGCTGAACAAGTTTAGGCTCTGAGTCAAGGCGAATCACACTTACATATGATTTTCTCTGCTCTCTTGTGAGGTTAATAAGTTGATAAGGCTGAACATATGTATCCTTATAGTGCCAGATATCAAGTTTGGCCAACTCTGCGTCTACAAGGGTTGTATCCCTCTCTCTCAATATTTTTGAGATTCCGAAAAAGAGTCTGTTCCCCTCTTTATTAAACTGCAGTGACCTGTTTTCTGTAACTCTCATACCCTCCGGCATTCCGTCTAAATTGTTGTCAATTACCAGTTTAGCCCGAGGCAGTGTTGCGTTATAATAGAAAATAGAGATGAATTTATCTTTATTCTTGGTAGTATCCAGTTTGGCATAGAAAGCCATATGTTTGTTATCTTCACTCACCAGCGGTAGTTTAACACTCTGTTTGAGGTGGTAATTGTAGAGGGTGGTAATTGATTTTGTCTTTGGAATGTAAAGGAACAGACCTGGTTTATTTATACTATCCTTAGAGTTTGGCCTTGTAGCAAAGAAGAGAGAGTCTCCCCCTTTAGTAAAGTCATAATCCGAAACAAATTTGAGAGTATCAATCATCCCGGTAGAGAGTTGGTACACCATTACATTTTCGCCCTCATCCTTATCCTTTTTAACAGGCTTTTTGCTCTTGCTGGTATCTGCAGGAGGTGTTGTCTGGAAAGCGATAAAATCTTTGCCATAGCGGCCAATCTTAAACGCTTTTAGATATGGAATCTTCTTAAGCTCTTTTGTCTGGATATTATATATCCCCAGAGTGTCTTTTGGCATAAGATCCGGTTTAACCTTCTTTATACGGGCATCTCTGCTCTGCTTAAATGTAGGTTTTATTGTTGCTGCAACAAATTTTCCGTCGTCAGTCATCTTAGGACCGTTAACCCTTGCTATCGAATCTTTGGTAAAGTTCATAAGATTCATTGAGACAAGGTAGTTATCGCCCTCCTGCGGGTTTACCATAAAGATGGTGTATTTTCCATCCTCAGTCATATTGAATGCTCCCACACTCTTCCAACCGTCATAAACGCTGTGATCCAGAGGTTTTTTTTGCGCAGATGCAAAAGAGACCGTAAGAATCAGTGCCGTAAATAGTAAAATTCTCTTCATCACTTGTTTGTAGTTATTGCTTTGTTTGTAATTATTTGCTTTATATGGAGTTATTTAATTGATTCCATTCATTTGATACTATTCGTTTTTAAGCCATTTGTCCAGCCAGCGGTAGAAAACCCTGTTCCACTGAACGCTGTTCTGTGGTTTTAAAATCCAGTGATTCTCATCCGGGAAGAGCAGCAACTCCGAAGGAACTCCCAGAGCCTGAGCTGCATTGAACGCTGCCATCCCCTGGTCAACCGGAACTCTGTAGTCAAGCTCCCCGTGTGTAACAAGAATTGGGGTATTCCAGTTCTTAACCAGCTTGTGAGGAGAGTTTGCATAGTGCCTCTTTGCTGTGGCATTGTCGTCCCAGGGTGCCCCTCCGTTATCCCAGTGTGGGAACCAAAGCTCCTCTGTGGTCATATACATATGCTCCTGGTTAAAGATTCCGGCGTGAGCAACAAACGCGCTGAAAACACCTTTGTGAATACCTGCAAGGTAGAAGATGGAGTAACCGCCATAACTTGCGCCTACAGCACCAACCTTGCCAATATAGCTCTCCCTGGTCATCTCCTTAACAGAGGAGAGGTAGTCCTGCATATTGAGCCCGATATAGTCACCCGAGATCTGCTCTCCCCACTCCAGCCCAAAGGCAGATGTTCCTCTTCTATTTGGAAGGATAACCACATATCCGTTGGCTGCCATCAGCTGGAAGTTCCACCGGTATGACCAGTTCTGGCTAAGGGTCCCCTGTGGGCCACCCATACAGAATAGTAGGGCCGGATATTTTTTTGCGGGGTCAAATCCCGGAGGATAGACCACCCACATATGCATATCTTTATTGTCTACGGTTTTAATCCATCTCTCCTCTACCTTACCCATTGTTATCTGTTTGAGCAGATGCTCGTTCTCTTTAGATATCTGCGTGTACTCACCGGTTATAGGGTCTACCGATACAATCTCGTTTGGCTGCGACATACTCCTGTAGAGAGAGATTAACTTGTCACCTGCAACTGAGACTCCGCCGAAATCATACCACCCTTCGGTTATTTTGCGGATAGTCTCATCTGCAATATTTATCTGATAAATGCCTGTGAGAGCCTTTACGCAAGAGTTGAAATAGAGCCCAGATCCATCGGGTAACCATACAGGGCTCTCTGCATTGTATGCAAAATTACGGGTAAGATCTCTCTTCTCCTTAGTCTGCAGATTCATTACAAAAAGACGGGATTTATCTGCCTCATAGCCGGCTCTCTCCATACTTAGCCAGGCAAAATGGGTTCCGTCGGGAGAGAATACAGGGTCTGTATCGTATCCCGGCATACCATCGGTGAGGTTTTCGTGACTCTTAGCATCAATATCATATAGATAGATATCTGTATTTGTAGAGTAGGCATATTCGCGGCCCACAACTTTTCTGGATGCATAGAGAACCTTTTTGCCGTCGGGGCTCCAGCTGAGCTGCTCAATTCCACTCAACGGCATTGTTGGAGATTCATAAGGCTCTCCCTCGAGAATATCAACAACATCTGCAATTGCACTGCCATTAAAACCTGCAATAAAGGGGTGTGGGATAGCCTCTACAAAATGGTCCCAGTGACGATACATAAGTTTGTCTATCATCCTGCCGGTCCCTTTATCAAGGTCACTCCATAAATCTTTGGATGTCTGAATAGATTTTACCTCGGATACGAAGAGAATCTTATCCTTTGCGGGAGAGAGTTCAAATTCCGAAATACCCTCTCCATACTCACCAACTTTAACTGGGTTAGATCCATCCCTGTTCATTTTCCAGAGTTGGCCGCTCATAAGGTAGAGAATCTCTTTACCTTCGTTAATCCAGCGGGCGTTGTTTTCACTCTTTACTGTTGAGGTTATCTGGCGGTTGTTTGAACCATCTATATCCATAATGAACAACTCACGGTTATTCTTATTCTCCGCAATGCTTGTAAAGGATACACCATAAAGAATCTCTTTTCCGTCCGGCGATACCTGCGGGTCCGTAACCTTGCCCAAATTGTGCATTATCTCGGGGGTCATAATGCCATTAACAACCTCAATGGAGCTTCTGCCGATTGGCGTCTCCGTCGTTTTTTCTCCTCCCTCACCGGTGCAGGATGAGGCAATAACTGCAGATGAAACTAACATAACCAGTAATTTACTCTTCATAATCAATAGATTTTTATATTAATATCGTATTATTTTAAGCCATAATCTTGTAAAATTAAACTAAAAATGGTTACATAGGTCTTTTTTTAAACTCTTTTTATTGTTTGATTGAACTTTTCTTTACAGATATGTGATTATTTGTTTATTATCAGTTTATTGGTTACATTTAATGTGAAATTCCCAACTCTTATTTTTAACTCATATTTTATGAAAAAAGTAATTTTAGCTGCAACCACTCTGGTTTTGCTTATCATCTCCTGTAGCCCCAATGATAGCACCAATGCTCAAATTAATATCGAAAGAAGAGACAGCGTCTCAATTTTTGATTTTGTAGACTCAATCTCTGTTGTTCAGCTTGAGACAACAAAAGATGTTCTGCTCAGCCGCACTTCTGGGATTGTTTTGCACAAAAACAGGCTCTATATAATGTCTGGAGAGAAACAGGTTATATACTGTTTTGACTCAAAAGGGAGGTTTCTGTTTAAAATGAACAATCAGGGCAGAGGTCCTCAAGAGTTTACATACGCAGGACATTTTAATGTAGACCCCTTCCTGGATCAACTGATGGTGTTAGTGCCCTGGGGTATATTGATCAACTATGACCTGGATGGGAATTTTATCTCTAAAATACAACTGCCTCCGGATTTAAGAGCTTACAATGAAGTATATGCAATAGATAAGGACAAACTGCTTTTTTTTACCTGGGGCTATGACTTTTATGCATACTACTATTCAAAATCTACCGCAACTCTATCAAAGGGATATGTGCCCACAACGTTTGATTTAAGTATGTCGTTTCCACCTTTCAGGAAGTCATACTACTATGAAGACTCTCTCTACTTTAATAATGTAGGGTTGAAAAATGAGGTTCTAAATATGTCGGATACGGCCTGCCGCTCTGTTTACAGTTGGGATTTTGGAGAGAAGAATTATACTCTCAAGCAGATGGAGGCCTTAGTTGAATATGATTTAAGCTTCAAAGGTAAAACGCCTACAAAAGAGAGCCAGTTACAAAGGTTCAAAGAGAGACACGAGAACCCGAAATTCCCTGCATACTATTCATACGGAGGGTTCGAGACAGACAAATTCAGAGCTACAACCGTGGTCAGTGGCTGGCCGCGTAAATTTACAAACGTTATAAAGGAGAAGAAGAAGAGAAGAAGCTATGTTTTCTTCGAGACGAAAGAGGGGTTAAATCTGAGTTTTTCTACCACTTGGGGAAATTCGGTAATAATGCAGTATAATATTGAAGATCTCCAGGCTTTTAAGAAAGTATTAAAGCCAGAAGATCTTAAAATCGTTGAATCTCACAATCCGGAAAACGATAATCCTCTCTATATTATCTATCATTTCAAATAGAGAGGTTCAAAAACAAATCCTCCCTTCTCATCTGCCTTCACGCTCCCCATTGCGGGGAACGGGATATGCATTCCGGCTGCTTTGAGTCTGTTTTGCACTATGTAGTCGAGCATTTTGAGCCGTGATTTTATTGCCATCTGTGGGTCTGTGTCGTAGGTAATGGCAACATTTGGATACGGCATCTGCAGAGCCATTGCGTGGGTAAGGTCTCCCCATATCACAAGGTCGTCTATAATAAATGCCGTATGGCCGGGTGTGTGGCCGTAACAGGCCATAGATTCTATTTTATCATAAACTTTTAGCGGGGTATCAACGCCGGGTTCAAACTGAACCATCTCCTTAGAATAGTGGTTAATAATCTTTAGCGCACTCTCGGAAGCACTCTCAAACTCCTTTTTAGAGAGATAGAGAGCAGCCTTTGGAAACATTCGCACACCCTCTTTTACAAGCCCTCCAATATGGTCTCCGTGCAGATGAGTCAGTAATATTATATCAATATCTTCAGGAGATACTCCAAATGCCTTAAGATTATTGAACAGCTCCCTGCCGTGTCCCGTATCTACAAGAATATTCCTGCCGCCAGTGCGGATAAGAAAAGCGTTGGTAGCTCCGGGGTAAGTTTTGTCGGGGGCAACATCTGCAATAATCTCAGGGGTAAGCCCGATAAGATTATTCAAATTACTAACCCTTTGACCTTCACTTAACAGAATAACCTCTGCGTTTTTACTCTTATGGCTGAATGTGTTTTGAGCTGTTACTGTAAGGGTAAGGCATAGTGCAGCTATTGTGATAATGGTTTTCATATTTAAAACAGATTAATCTCCGAAAATAATGGTTAATAATCTAAAAAACAATTCAGGGGCAAATATGTTCGCCGGATTATATGGTTGCCGCTACAAGGTTATATTGACACCTGCCTTAACCCAGCGTCTTGGTTGCGGGAGGTTTCCAATGTGCAGATAGTTTGTGTTAAAGAGGTTGGTTGCCTCTGCAAAAGGTTTAATGTTTCTCCCGTTCCAAACGATTTTCAAATCGGCTAAAACAAAACCTTTGTAAGGCGTCTCAATGTTTGCGGGGCCAAGATAGCTTCCCTCTCTTTTTTGCCAGCTTAGATCCCAACGCCCGCTTAGCTTTGAGACAATATTGTGCTCAATGTTGAGAGCGGCCTTGTGCCGGAGAAAATCTGTCGCATAGAGGGAGTGTACACCTGCACTCTGTTTTGAAACATCCATCCAGGAGTAGGAGAGTCCGGCTCTTGATATAAGACTGGATTCGAATGTGATATAGGCACTAAAATCTACACCTGCAGATCTTATATTTGTGATATTACTGGCGCTCCAATGGTCGCTGCCGCTCTCCCTTGTCCAATCTATAATACTGTATCCATATCGGTAAAAGGCAGATAGAGAGGCTCTAAGTTTGTGTTTTGTATATCTTAGCCCAAGTTGTGCAGAGAGTGCCTCCTCCGGTTTTAGCCCCATATTACCGGTTTGGGTCGGGCTCTTGTAGTAGAGATCTGTAAAGGTGGGGTTGCGGTAGCTGTTGTTAACCCAGCCGTTAAGTTCAAGGTATGGGTTTATTGTGTATGCTGCAGCAAATCCTGCATATATTCTGTTTGTAAATATTACCCCGGCAGTGAAACGCCACCTCTCCAGCTGAAGGATGTGCCTTAAATAAATTGAGGATGTTTTTCTGCTTTTCCCTTTTGTGAAACTTACTCCATCTTCACCCGGTGTCTCTACAGGTGTCCCGAGAAGATCTCCTAGTACTGTGCTGTAGATATGCTCATATCTGTAATCTGCACCAAAAACAGAGCTACCCCACCTTTTCCAGCGGTATGCCACGTTAACATTTATTCCGGCCACATCGTTCATATGGTAGTTGTGCCCTTTGTACCACAGAGGAGAGTCGTACCGAAAAAGCTCAAATCTGTCGTGATGCCTTCTCTGATATATCGTTGCGCTCACCTGAGAGCGTCTGCTCTCCCATAAATACTTAATACTTGATAGAAAAAGGCGGGTTTTTTCAAACTGCTGAGGATATGCAATAGTATAGAAGCTATTGGCGCCGAAAGATTTATTTTGCCAACCGGCCTGAATATCTACTGAGTGACCGCTGTTATTGGTAAGAGAGATATTTGAGTAGAGGTTAGAAATCTCAAAATCTGTATTATCTGTATAACCATCACTTCGGTTGTGGCTACCGCCCCCCTGTCCGGAAATTTGCCACCGCTTGAATATGGTGCCGGGGGCAATCCCAATATTGGCAGAGCCTCGAAAATAGCCCTTTTCTCCCCCCGAGAGAGATGCCTGCAGATCTTTCTTTACCGGTTTTTTTGTTATAATGTTAATGGCTCCGGCGTATGCGACACTCCCCTGAGACCACGCTCCCGGCCCGTGAAGAACCTCAACTCTCTCAATTTGAGAAATATCTACGGGAATATTTAGCGAGTGGTGCCCTGTCTGAGGGTCGGAGAAGTTAACTCCGTTTATCATCACCATTGTCTGGTCGAATGTCCCCCCCAGGATGTTAAGATCTGCCTGAACCCCTTCGCTCCCTCTGCTTCGTACATCTACACCCTGCAGATACCTTAGCAGATCCTGAATATTTTGAACGGCTGCCCGCTCTATCTCCTTTTGTTGTATCACGGCAACAACTCTCACCAGGGGCTGAAACTGTGTGGGTCGCTCGGTATTTATCACAACCTCCTCCAGAGCCCTTAGTGTCTCGTTCACATTTTTTGTCTTACTCTGGGCTAGCATCGGCTGGCTTTTAAGCACAAGCAGCGAGGATGTAACGCAAAGTACTCCTATGCGTATAATTTTGCCAATAGAGGCAAACAGAGCCCAGGAGGCTCTTTTCCAGCGTTTAAAAGATATTTGGGGCCTGGTTATTTTACTGTTGTGCATAATTTCAAAAAATTTGAGCTAAAAGCGAGGCGCAAAAATGCCACTTAAATAAAAATCTCACAAATTAATTTTCTATTTTTGAGAAAAGATCAAAAATGAAGAGAGATATCATTTTGAAATTTATTGGTTTTATAATTCTAAATTTCACAGGCATAATGGCAAATTCCCAAAACAAAATCCCGACAGGGCAGCTATTTAATGAGATGAAAAAGATGAGGCAGGTTCTGCATAATTCTCCGGAGTACTCTCACAAAGAGGAGAAAACTGCTCAGATTCTTCTGGGGTATATTGAACCAACCAAACCCGATCTCCTTCATAAGAACATTGGAGGGCACGGAATAGTAGCAGGGTATAAGGGCAAGGGAGATGGACCTTCGGTAATGTTTCGTTGTGAGATGGATGCAATCAGGACCGAAAAGGGGTTTGAACATCTGTGCGGGCACGATGGCCATATGTCGATTCTGCTGGGCCTATCCCAATTACTCTCCAAAAATAGAGATTTTAATGGCACTGTTTGGTTGCTTTTTCAGCCTGCAGAGGAGGTTGGAGAGGGGGCCTCAATGATGGCTAAGGATCTAAAAGTGCTCGGGATAAAATTTGACTACGCATTTGCTCTTCATAATAAACCCGGCTATCCTCTAAATTCGGTCATTATTCACAAAGGGGTCTATGCAGCGGGCTCTGTGGGGATGGAGATCCGTTTTAAGGGCTCTCCTTCACACGCTGCCCATCCGGAGCAGGCAGTATCTCCGCTGAATGCAATAATCGCTACAGCAGACTATATGAAAATGC
>JAUYTH010000199.1 GCA_030695165.1 Bacteroidales bacterium | reverse complement strand
ATTAAAGACGTTAATTCGCTTATTAACCATACCAACTTCAGTTTTGAGAGACTGGAGTATATGCAGAACACTGTTCTGGGTTTGATTAACCTTGAACAGAACCGTATTATGAAGATATTTACATTTGTCTCGTTACTCTTTATGCCACCTACGGTTATCGCCAGTATTTATGGTATGAATGTAGATCTCCCTATACTGGGAGGCGTTGTAGATTTTGCCCTGATTATGCTTATAATGATGGTTACAGTGGTTACTGTCTCTATACTTTTCCGTCGTAAAAGAATGCTTAAATAGGCTCTTTTTGTGGAGACTATTTTCCTACATCTTTGGCGATAAACTTATTATATAGAGATAGAGAGATCATACTCGCAACCCCTATTCCTGCAAGAATAAGCCATAGAGTTCTGGGTTGATTCAAGTTATCTACATACTTAACATAGAGAGATGAGCCCAGGAATCCTCCGATACTGCTCCCTATTACACCATAGAGAAAAGAGTACCCTAAATAGAGCGCCTTTTTATCTGCAGGTGCAATAAGCCCGATGTATGAGATAAACTTGGGATGAGTTGTCATTTCGCCAAGTGTAAAGACCATTATTCCTGTAATAAAGATCCACGGAGATGATGAAAATGCAAGAATTGCCATACCTATTGTGCCAAGCCCTATTCCGAATATCATCGTAGGCAGCGCAGGACTTCTCTTTACAATATTTGAAACAAAAAGTTGCAGAACTATTATCACTCCGGCATTTATGACAGTAACGTGCTCGACATCGAATTTCCAGGATGGATTCTCTATGAAAACTCCCAGAAAAGAGTTAATGGCACTGTTTAGGGCTGTCATATCCACATAATCTCTTACATACCACAGTACAGTCCCGAACATCTGAAAATAGAGTATCCAGAAAGCGGAGTAGAGGAAAATCATTAGAATGAATCGCCAGTCTTTGATTACAAGGACCATATCCTTGAAGACCTTTGAAAGGCTCTTGGTGCTCTTCTCCCGAATAGGCTCTTTGTAAAGAAAAATATTGATAAGCAGAAGAACAAAGCCAGTAATGGCGGCCATATAGAATATATAGCTGTATGAGTAGGATTTAAGAATTGGTACAAGTATGAGCGGGAATAGAAATGCCCCTAAATTTATTGACCAGTAAAAAATACCGAACCCAAGTGTGGAGTTTGATTCATTTGTAATTCTTGCAATTGTGCCGGATATAACCGGCTTAAAAAATCCGGCTCCAAGAGCCATTATAACAAGAGATAGAAACACCAGCATATATCTGCTTGACATCCCGGTTAAAGAGTATCCTAAAATCATACAGATAAAGGCAAATGTGAGCACTCTTCTGTAGCCGTACCTCTCTGCTATAGCTCCGGAGATTATTGGCAGAAAGTATAGAAGAGGGGGGATGGTTCCCAAAATTGCTCCTGCCTGCTCCTTGCTGAAACCAAGACCACCGCTTTCATAGCCTAGTATCAGAAAAACAGAGAGAACAGACATTACACCATAGTATGAGCCTCTCTCCAGAAACTCCATTACAATAACTGTCCAAAAGTTTTTTGGGAATGACTTTATTCCCGTTTTTTGATTATCCATATTATTAAGTTTGTTCAGTTCCCAAAGATAATTGGAATTTAATATATTACAAATTCGAAATTGATAATTATTATTTGGCTGTTTGTGAAAAAAATGTTACTTTTGGGGCTCCCATTTTTGGGCTTATAAATAATGTCTAACTACTAGCAGTTTAAAGAATTAAGAAAAATGACAAAAGAGAGAAAAGAGATCCTCGAATCAGAGGAGCAAATTGAAATCATCAAAAAAAATGATGAAAAACTGGAAGCATTCATAGAGGATGAGTCCGCACCGGTAGATGGTACTACCAGGAAAAGAAAGAGTAATGTATCTGTTGCAGTTGATAAATTTGACTGGGATGCATACGAAAAAGAGTACGTTTATGACACCGAAAAGGATGTAATTGAAGGTCAGTACAGCCAAACTCTGTCCAAAGTGATAGAGAATGAGGTTGTTGAAGGAACAGTAGTTGTCTTTAATAAAAGAGAGGTTATTGTTAATATCGGTTACAAGAGTGAAGGCGTTATAAGCATAAACGAGTTCCGTTATAATCCGGAGCTGGCCGTTGGCGATAAAGTTGAAGTTTATGTAGAGAATGCAGAGGATAAGAGAGGTCAGCTTATTCTTTCTCATAAAAAGGCACGTTCACTCCGCTCTTGGGACAGGGTTAACGAGGCATTTGAAAAAGATGAAATCGTTAAAGGTTACATTAAGTGCAGGACTAAAGGTGGTATGATTGTAGATGTATTCGGCATCGAGGCATTCCTTCCCGGTTCTCAGATTGATGTTAAACCTATCCGCGATTACGATATCTATGTCAACAAGACTATGGAGTTCAAAATCGTTAAGATTAACCACGAATTCCGCAATGTTGTTGTGTCACATAAAGCACTCATAGAGGCCGAACTTGAGGCCCAGAAAGCTGACATTATAGGCAAACTTGAAAAAGGACAGATACTTGAAGGTGTTGTTAAGAATATTACCTCATACGGAGTATTTGTAGACCTTGGCGGCGTAGATGGACTTATCCACATAACCGACCTCTCCTGGGGAAGAATCAACCATCCGGAAGAGGTTGTACAGCTGGACGAGAAGATTAATGTTGTAATTCTTGACTTTGACGATACCAAAAAACGTATCGCTTTAGGTCTTAAGCAACTTAGTTCACACCCTTGGGACTCTCTCAATTCTGAACTTCAGGTTGGAGACAAAGTTAAAGGTAAAGTTGTCGTTATTGCAGATTATGGTGCTTTCATAGAGATTCAGCCGGGTGTAGAAGGTCTAATACACGTATCTGAGATGTCTTGGTCACTTCACCTTCGCAGTGCTCAGGATTTCCTTAAAGTAGGTGACGAGGTTGAGGCAGTAATTCTTACTCTTGACAGAGACGAAAGAAAGATGTCTCTTGGTATCAAGCAGCTTAAGAGTGATCCTTGGACAAGCATTAATGAGAGGTATCCGGTAGGTGCTAAATGTAGAGCTACGGTTCGTAACTTCACAAACTTCGGAGTTTTTGTAGAGCTGGAAGAGGGTGTAGACGGACTTGTTCACATTAGTGACCTCTCGTGGACCAAGAAGATTAAGCATCCGTCTGAGTTTACAACAGTAGGAGACGCTCTGGATGTTACCGTTCTTGAAGTAGATCAGGATAACCGCAGGTTAAGCCTTGGTCATAAGCAGCTTGAGGAGAACCCGTGGGATGTGTTTGAGACAGTTTTCTCAACAAATTCAGTACACGAAGGTACAATAACTGCTTATGTAGATAAAGGGGCAACAGTTGCACTCCCTTATGGTGTTGAAGGTTATGTTAGCCAAAAGAACATCATTAAAGAGGATGGTACTCAGGCAAAAGTAGAAGAGAAACTGGAGTTTAAGGTTATTGAGTTCAACAAAACAACCAAGAGAATTGTTTTATCACATACAAAATTGTTTGAAGAACAAAAAAGAGAGGAGCCAAAAGAGAGGGTAACCGAAGGGGATTCAACTCAAAAAGCGGTTAAGAAATTAAAAGCTAACCTTGAGAAGACAACTTTAGGCGACATAAGTGAACTTGCAGCTCTAAAGAGTGAGATGGAAAACAAGGATTCGGAGAAATAAACTTTAATGAAGTTTGCATTCACATCATTGGGTTGTGCTTCGGCTCTCCCTACAGTGAATAGGTTTCCAAGCGCTCATGTTCTCAATGTACATGAGCGCTTATTTTTAATTGACTGTGGTGAGGGTGCGCAGATACAACTACGCAGATACGGATTTTCCTTTTTGAAGATTCGTGAAATCTTTATATCCCATATACACGGAGACCACATCTTCGGGATATACGGACTTCTCTCTACTATGTCAATGATTGGAAGGAGTGCAGATATCTATATTTATGCGCCAGAATCTTTCGGGGATATCCTTTCCTCTTTTCTTACCCATTTCGGAGGAGTATTTAAATTCAGGGTTAACCACATAATTGTTAAAGGCGATGTGCCCAAACTTATATTTGAGTCAAAGAGTTTGGAGATTTTAAGCTTCCCTTTGAATCACAGGATAGATTGTTACGGATTTCTCTTTCGTGAGAAGAGACCAAAAAAAAACATACAAAAATACCTTATTGAGAAGGATAGTCTTTCTCTCTTTGAGATAGCAAGACTTAAAGATGGTGAGGATGTTGAGAGAGAGAGTGGAGAGGTGCTTAAAAATGAAGATTATACATATATACCATATAAACCAAGATCTTTTGCCTATTGCAGCGATACCGCTCCATTCCAAAATCTGGCACTCTATGTAAATGGGGTAGATCTGCTCTATCACGAAACTACATTTGGTTCCGATTTGGAGAAGATGGCAAGGGATACTATGCACTCCACTGCATCCGATGCAGCTATTTGTGCTAAAGAGGCAGATGCTGGAAGGCTTTTAATAGGCCACTTCTCCTCGCGGTACAAAGATCATAACATATTACTCGAGCAGGCACGGGAGATATTCCCACAAAGTGCCGTAGCAGAACCCGGTGTCGAGTTCGCAATTCCTCTCATCAGAGAATAAAAATTGGGCACACTTATTGAAAAGTCATTTATAAAGAACGATATGAAAAAGAAAATATTACTCATACTGATTGCATTTACTGCTCTTGCCTCTGTTCGCCTTTCGGCTCAGGGCGAAGACCTCAATAAACTGGTTAATAAGTACGGTCAGTTACTCTTCTATATTAACAACTACTATCTGGATACTCTTAATAACGAAAAGCTTACCGATGAGGCAATAAAGAGGGTTTTACTTCAACTTGATCCTCACTCCTCATACATTAGCGCAAAGGATGTAAAAGCGATGAATGAGCCTCTGGAGGGTCATTTTGAAGGGGTGG
>JAUYTH010000172.1 GCA_030695165.1 Bacteroidales bacterium | reverse complement strand
CTTAACAACAACCCTAACAAAGCAACTATAATGCAGCTTCTTTTCATTATTTTACCGGTTATTTGGTTAAAGTGGCAGGTTATCATGCTTCTTGGGAGGATTAGAGACCTTTTTGGTAGCAAGTTGCTGCAAAGATCTTATGATACGAAACCGGGTATTTCTCGGCTCAATAATGTCATCTATATAGCCAAACCTGGCAGCATTATATGGGTTTGCAAACGCATCACGGTACTCCTTCTCTTTCTCTAATGCAAAAGCTGCCGGATTTTCGGACTCTGACATCTCTTTACCATATAGTACCTCAATAGCACCAGATGGTCCCATAACTGCAATCTCTGCTGTAGGCCAGGCATAGTTTATGTCACCGCGGAGGTGTTTACTACTCATAACACAATAGGCTCCACCATAGGATTTTCTTAGGGTTACTGTTATTTTTGGAACAGTTGCCTCTCCGTATGCATACAGAAGCTTTGCACCGTGAAGGATGATTCCGCCGTACTCTTGTTGCGTTCCCGGCAGAAAACCAGGTACATCTACTAATGTGACAAGAGGTATGTTGAATGCGTCACAAAATCTAACGAAACGGGCTGCTTTACGGGATGCGTTAATGTCCAGCACCCCTGCTAGAACTTTAGGTTGGTTAGCAACAATTCCCACAGATGTTCCGTTGAACCTTGCAAATCCTACAATAATATTTGTAGCATAATCTTTGTGGATCTCCAGAAACCTTCCATCATCAACTATGGTCCCTATAACTTCGTACATATCGTAAGGTTTATTAGGGCTGTCCGGGATAATCTCATTTAGAGAGTCATCAAGCCTGTCTATAGGGTCAGATGTGTGAACAATAGGGGCCTCTTCAAGGTTGTTTTGAGGCAGATATCCCAATAGTTCGCGAATCACCTTTATTCCCTCCTCCTCACTCTCAACAGCAAAATGGGCAACACCGCTTTTACTTGCGTGCACGCTTGCACCTCCGAGCTGTTCCTGAGTTACATCTTCTCCGGTCACCGTTTTAACAACTTTGGGTCCGGTAAGGAACATATAACTGGTTCCTTTGGTCATTATGTTGAAATCTGTAAGAGCAGGGGAGTAGACAGCTCCTCCGGCGCAAGGACCAAAGATTGCAGATATTTGTGGAACTACTCCGGATGCAAGAATGTTTTTCTGAAAAATCTCTGCATATCCGGCAAGTGCGTTAACACCCTCCTGAATTCTTGCGCCTCCTGAGTCATTGATCCCTATAACAGGAGCACCCATTTTCATTGACTGATCCATTATTTTACAGATTTTCATAGCAAAACTCTCAGAAAGAGAGCCGCCGAAAACAGTAAAATCCTGAGCAAACACATAGACAAGCCTACCATCAATTGTTCCGTAACCTGTTATAACTCCATCTCCGAGGTACCTCATCTTCTCCATTGAGAAGTTTGTACAGCGATGTGTTACAAACATATCAAACTCTTCAAAGCTTCCTTCATCAAGAAGCATAGCGATTCTTTCACGGGCAGTGTATTTCCCCTTTTGGTGCTGTGCATCAATTCTTTTCTGACCACCTCCCAAGCGCGCCTTTTCACGGAGTTGTATCAGCGCTTTAACCTGTTCCAGTTGCTGGCTCATTCTATTACTTATATTAAGATTTATTTACTAACAATTTGTTTTGAAGGATTTTCGCACAGTTCGGTAAGGATTCCTCCGGTTGATTTTGGATGCAAAAAAGCGATACTAAGTCCCTCAGCTCCTTTGCGAGGTGCTTTGTCAATAAGCTGAACACCTTTTTCTGAAAGCTCATCCAGGCTGTTTTGTAATCCTTGGGTTGTGGCAAAAGCAATGTGATGCACACCTTCACCCTTTTTTTCAATAAATTTACCTATCGGACCATCGGGATCTGTACTCTCCAATAGCTCAATTTTAGTCTCTCCAATTTTAAAGAATGCTGTCTTAACTTTTTGATCTGCAACTTCTTCGACTGCATAGCACTTAAGACCAAGCAACTCTTCATATAGAGGTATTGCAATATCTAAAGATTTAACGGCAATACCGATGTGCTCAATATGCGATAGTTTCATTGTTGAATTATTTATTGATTTATTATTTTTTTAAAGAAGCGTCAAAGGTAAAAAAATATAAAGAGTATGCCAAAAAAACTAACTAATTGAAACAAAAAATGCCCCAAAAGGGGCATTTTTGCTATGAGTGAAAAGTAATTAATGTTCCATTGTATGATAAACGTTTTGAACGTCATCATCGTTTTCAAACCTATCTATAAGTTTCTCTATTTCTACTTTTGCGTCCCCATCCAGCTTTTTTAACTCTGTGTTTGGAATCCTCTCAAACCCCCCTGTAACCAGTTCAAAGCCTTTCTCCTCAATAAACTTTTGTATTGCGCCGTAAGATTCAAAACTTCCGTAAATCACCAGCTCTTCATCCTCCATAAACAACTCCTCTGCACCAAAGTCGATCATCTCCAGTTCCAGCTCTTCAAGATCTAGTTGTTGAGTGCTTTTAACTTTAAAAACTGATTTATGTTCAAACATAAATTCAACGCTTCCACTGGTTCCGAGTGACCCGGAGAATTTATTGAAATAACTTCTGATATTTGCTACTGTACGGGTTGTATTATCTGTTGCTGTTTCAATTAGGAAAGCTATACCGTGAGGGCCGTATCCTTCATAAACCACCTCTTTGAACTCGCTGTGATCTTTCTCAACTGCACGTTTTATAGCTCTTTCGATATTATCTTTGGGCATATTCTCCGAACGGGCAGTTGAGATAAGAGCCCTAAGCCTGGGGTTGTTGTCAGGATCGGGTCCGCTGCCTTTGACAGCCATAGTAATCTCCTTTCCCAAACGCGTAAAAACACGGGACATATTGCCCCAACGTTTCATTTTACGCTCCTTTCTGAATTCAAATGCTCTTCCCATAAATCGAGTTATCTCCCCGGAAAAAATCTCTGGTTACTGTTTTATCCTAGCAATATATTTATCGGCTTCGAAGCCTTCCATACTCTGAGGATACTTCACCTTTATCTCCTCATAAATTTTGATTGCCTCAACCTTATTACCGAGCTCTTCTTGCATTAGAGCGGCTTTAACCATATACCCTGCTGCAAAAATATTATCTGCGTGAGTAGCGGCTTTAAGGTAATAATTAAGTGCCTCTTTGTTATTCATAAGAGATGCATATGCGTCACCTATGTTGCAAAGCGCCCTGGCGTGCATAATGGGATCTTCGGACTTATACTTTTTTAGATGTTTAATCGCCTGGTCATAACTTCCAAGCTGAAGTTCGCTTATACCAGCGTACAGATATACAGATTTTGCAGCCGCTGAGCCGTATTCATCAATTATCTGATTAAAGCCCAATGCATTGCCATCACCGTTAAGCGCGAGTGCAAATGAGTCTGCACGGAAATATTGTTCGGCAACGAATGTTTGCGCGAGAGCCTCCTCTTTTAATGGCTTACGGTATAGGTGCTGATATGCAAACCCGATAGCAGAGATTACCAGAACAACAACTACAGAGTACAAAAGTGTATTCTTGTTTTTTTCGATAATTTGCTCGGTCTTATTCAGAGCGTTCTCTACACTCTCTTCCGGATCTTGATGTTTAATTTTCTTTGACATTTCTACAATTTTTTAGCAGGGTGCAAAATTACAATATTTTATCTAATCTCAAATTATAAATCGATAAAAGTAGTAACTTTGTGAGCCAACCAGGTTGCAGATGTATTTAAAAAGGATAATAATCTCCGGATTTAAGAATATCTCCGAAGCAGAAATAGAATTTTCGTCAAAACTGAATTGCATTACAGGTATGAACGGCTCTGGTAAGACAAACCTGCTGGATGCTATCTACTATCTATCTATGACCAAGAGCTACTTCTCAAACACAGATCTACATACAATTGCATATGATTCTGAACTGTGCAGAGTTTCCGGAGAGTATACAAGGGATGACGACTCGTTTGAGAACATCTCTGTCTCTATGGAGAGGGAGGGTTTAAAGCATATTAAAAGAAACAACAAAAATTATAGCAGACTATCTGAACACATAGGATTAATCCCGATTGTTATGGTCTCTCCATATGACACCTGTCTTATCAATGAGTCTGGAGAGGAGAGGAGGAGATTTATAAACTCTATATTATCTCAGCTGGATAAGGAGTATCTGCGTAAAGTGCAGAATTACAATCATCTTTTACAACAGAGAAACAGGCTGCTCAAATCACAGTATGTTAATGAGGAGCTTCTTGAGACCTTCTCACAAAGGATGTCGGTAAATGCCTCTTACATATTCGGTAAAAGGGCCGAATTTACCCATCTGCTAATGCCAATTGCAGATAAATACTACAAAATGCTCTCCGGCGGCAAGGAGAGTATCTCAATAGTCTATAAGTCTGACCTTCAAGATGGAGAGCTGGTAGATTTATTAAAGAGTAGTCAAACCAGAGATCAGGCACTTAAGTACACAACCTG
>JAUYTH010000170.1 GCA_030695165.1 Bacteroidales bacterium | reverse complement strand
ATAATGTTTCTCCCTTTCGAAGGTATCTATGCAGAAGTTGTACGAAAGGCCGCTCTTTTAGAGGAGATTCAGAGCAGATATAAAGTATTGATTACAGGACCTACAACATTTGCAGCAATACTTAACAGTCTTCAGATGGGGTTCCGTACCCTTGCAATAGAGAAGAGGAGCGGAGAGGTTTGGAACATACTGGGAGCTGTTAAAAGGGAGTTCTCAACATTTGGAGATCTGCTCACAAAGGCTCAGAAAAATATTCAGGGCGGGCTGGATGATATAGATAAGCTGGTGGGTGTGAGAACAAGAGTTATACAGAAAAAATTAAGCAGTATCGAGACTATGGATCCTGATACTGCTTCAACTATAATCGGAGAGAGGGATGATCTATTAACGGATACCGATTTAGAATCTTAACTAATACGAAATATATTCGTCCCAGCTTTTTATCTGTATATCTTCAATACCCATTGAACAAAACGAGATAATAAATGCAGAGGCAAGTCTGGCGTTAGTAATAAGAGGGATATTAAAGTCTACCGAAGCCCTTCTTATCTTATAACCATTCTCAAGTTCTACCTGAGTAAGGTTTTTAGGTATGTTAATCACCAAATCTATCTTTCTCTGTTGAATCATCTTGAGTGCCTGCGGCTGATTATCCGGATCACTTGGCCAATGGACCAGAGTTGCAGGAATATTATTCTCAATCAGATACTTATGTGAACCGCCTGTAGCAAAAAGATTGTAGCCTTTTTGTGAAAGCAGTTTAGATGCTACCAAAAGGTCTGCTTTTTGCTTTGATGACCCGGATGATATTAAAATGTTTTTCTTTGGTATACGATATCCTACCGAAAGCATTGCTTTAAGTATTGCTTCATTTGTATCATCTCCAATACAACCCACCTCTCCGGTTGATGCCATATCAACTCCAAGAACAGGATCTGCCTTCTGAAGTCTCGAAAAAGAGAATTGAGATGCCTTTATCCCTACATAATCCAAATCAAATGCACTTTTGCCCGGCACAATGAAAGGTTCTCCGATCATTACCTTGGCTGCAAGTTCAATGAAGTTTATTTTTAAAACTTTAGAGACAAAAGGGAAACTTCTGGAGGCTCTTAAATTGCACTCAATTACCTTAATATCATTCTCCTTAGCAAGAAACTGAATATTAAAAGGGCCGGATATATTAAGCTCTTCAGCTATTTTTCGTGCTATTTTCTTAATTCTCCTTGTTGTCTCTACATAGAGCTTCTGTGGAGGAAACTGAATTGTAGCATCCCCGGAGTGCACTCCTGCAAACTCTATGTGTTCAGATATGGCATAAGCGACTATCTCCCCATTTTTTGCTACAGCATCTATCTCTATCTCTTTTGCGTTTTGAATAAATTCTGACACCACAACAGGGTGTTTTTTAGAGACATTCGCAGCTAAATTCAAGAATTGCTCTAATTCAGAATTATTTGAACAAACATTCATTGCAGCACCCGACAAAACATAGGAGGGCCTGACCAGAACGGGAAATCCAACTATATCGACAAAGCTAAATACATCTTTAAGTGTAGTTAGTTCTCTCCACCTTGGTTGATCTATTTTGAGCCTGTCCAGCATAGAGGAGAATTTATGTCTATCCTCTGCTTTGTCTATACTCTCTGCAGTGGTTCCAAGGATATTAACTCCGGATTTGTCCAGTTTTAATGCTAAGTTATTGGGAATCTGGCCACCAACAGATACTACCATACCGTGTGGATTCTCAAGCTCGTGTATATCCATTACCCGTTCGAATGTAAGTTCATCAAAATAGAGACGATCACACATATCATAATCTGTTGAAACTGTCTCAGGATTATAGTTAATCATAACTCCCCTCCAGCCGCAATCTCTAATTGTCTGAAGAGCGTTAACGGAACACCAGTCAAATTCAACGGAGCTCCCAATTCTGTATGCTCCGGAACCTAATACTATAATAGACTTATGATCACCAAGATAATTAACGTCATTATGAGTTCCGTTATAAGTAAGATAGAGATAGTTAGTTTGAGCCGGGTACTCTGCTGCAAGGGTGTCAATCTGTTTAACAACAGGCACAATACCCCTCTCTTTTCTGTGGGTCCGTATCATAGCTGTAGTCAAATCCGGATCTATTTTATCCTTATATATAAGTCTGGCTATTTGAAAGTCAGAAAATCCCTCTCTCTTTGCTTTTCTTAATAGGTTATCCTCGAGACTCTCTTTACTCTCGATTTTTTCTATCTCTTTGGATGTTAATACTATA
>JAUYTH010000021.1 GCA_030695165.1 Bacteroidales bacterium | reverse complement strand
ACAGATGTTGCTGCCGGTGAGCTTTCCACTTCATAAAATTGTAGCGACAGATTGCATAAAAACAGAGGGGCCAAAATTGCTTTTGGACACCCTCTTTATAAATATTTATATATCATTAATTTATATCAAACACTGGCAAAGTCTCCCTCACCCCACGATGCTTGGCAAGGTTAATATTTTTTGCCGTAATCTAGCATCTGTTTTAGGAAATCTTTCGGGTATTCTACTTTGTAATCTACAACTTTACCCTCTTTCTCTACCGGGGTAATGTCCGGGTTAATGAACCCGCCGTAAGGTTTGAGATTCAGTGTAGCATAGCGCTCCTTAAGCTCCTTATGGAGGATTGGATCAATCTCAATACTATATTTAGTGATAAGATCTTTACCGGCCTGGTAGTCTCCCTCAGATTTTACTCTTTGGAGCTCTTTTAGAAGTGTTCCGAAAAGATCACGAAGTTTGAGGAAGTCGTTTATAACAAAGTAGGTTTTGTTGTCACGGACTCTCTTCTCAATAACATTCTCTCCCTTTCCGTTTTCGAAGCACCACTCTGCTATAAGTTTACGCCCCTGCATATGGGCCTGAGTCACATTTTTGCCAAGATCAATTCTTACAAACTGGGTAAAAATCCCGTTTCGGATATAGTTTATATAGGCTGCTTTATAGGCATCCTCATTTGGAAGTACACCCAACTCAACAAGCTTAGGATCTGCCATATAATAGAGTGCAAAAATATCTGCCCGGGCCTCTTCCAGAGGAGAGCTAAACTCTTTAAGCGCATTTGAAGATACCCCCTCCAGTAGTTGACCCGACCCGTGCCCGAGACACTCGTGAAGATCTGTGTGGATTTCATTTGTGATAGCTCCGAACTGTTTAACCAGGGCAATCTCTGCTTCGTCCCAGGAGAACTCGGTGGTTATGCTTTTTGGAGCCTCTTCTGCTGCCATATTGTAGGCCTCGCCAATGTTTGCAATTGTAACAGACTTAGAACCATATTCTTTACGAATCCAATCTGCATTTGGAAGATTGATTCCAAGTGGTGCGGCCGGATGACAATCTCCTCCCAGTTGAGCAACTGTAATAACCTTTGCAGATACCCCTTTTACCTCTTTTTTCTTAAATTTTTGGTCTACAGGAGAATTATCTTCAAACCATTGGGCATTTTTGCTGATTATATCTGTACGCTTGGAAGCCTCAATATCTTTAAAGTTAACAACAGCTTCCCAGGTTGCCTTCATTCCCAATGGGTCGTTGTAATTCTCAATAAATCCGTTAATAAAATCTACCTGGCTTTGTGTGTCTTTAACCCACGCAACATTGTATTGATCCCAGGTACGAAGGTCACCGCTCTTGTAGTAGCTAATCAAGAGGGAGATATACTCTCTTTGAGTATCATTTTCTGCTGCTGCAGATGCCTTCTCAAGATGAGATATTATCTTTTCGATTGTCGGCCCGTATAGCCCACCAACCTTATATACATCTTCAAATATCTGCCCCTCTCTTTTTACAAGCTTGGTGTTAAGCCCGTACGAAATAGGACGGGGATCTTTCGGATTCTCCATTTTTGCATAGAATGCTTCGGCTTCGGCCCTGCTTACACCATCATAGAAGTTTACCGAGCTGCCTAAAAGTAGATCTCCTTTGCCCGAGATGTTTTTTCTCTGAGGGTAGAGAGTGGGGTCGTACAACATCGGGATAATCTCATCTGCAACATCTGCCTGGCCGCTTTCGGCTAACAGTAAACGGAAATAGTCTTCACTGCAGCCCGGAATAAATTTGTCTTCGGCATAGTGGTGGTGAATTCCGTTACTAAAAAAGACTCTCTTGGCATAGATTACAAAATTATCGTAATCTGCACCACTTCTCTCGCCTTTGTAATTTTCGAAAATAGTTTCGAGCACTTTGCGAATCTTCAACCCATATTTAAAATTCTGATCCCAAAATATATCACGACCACTTTTAGCCGCTTCGCTAAGATGGTATATGTACTCTTTCTGGTTAAAGGTGAGCGAATCCCAACCCGGAATCCTGTACCTGATAACACGAATATCTGCGAACTCATCTGCAAGATACCTGAACTTCTCCTCTTTTGTCTCTTTTGTGCCGGTTTGACACGAGCCCGCAAACAGCCCAACTGCCATAGCAAACAGCATAATTTTAAAATGTTTCATTATTAATGTGATTAAACAATTATTGAATGGTTATGTTTTGATGTCACTCTCTTTAACCTCTTCTGTCTCCTCCTCTTCTCTACTAAAGATATCAATTACAGACCTGTAAAGTTTTTTTGCCATTTGAAACATAGGCATTATTACAGAGATTTTGGTGATGAGATTGGTTAAGAACCTGGTTATACTCAAACTCTCCTTTAACTCAGAGTAGTTTAAACTAAGCATTAACTCTCTGGTGGTTATTTCGCTTTGAAGCTTATACCGCTCCTCCCTCAATTTGGAAAGGGAGTCTATTGT
>JAUYTH010000166.1 GCA_030695165.1 Bacteroidales bacterium | reverse complement strand
CTTAACATTATCCAGATAGTCAATATATACTCTCTCTTTAAAAAGCAGCACTTCCAACTCTTTATCCTCTCCTGCAGTTTTCAGGTGTACCACATTTTTCCTGAACAATTTATAATCAAACGCCATCCCGGAGCCAATAAGTGCAGATGATAGCCCCATATTTACGTGGCCTCTTCTAAAGATTGAGTTGTTAATCTCCTCGCTGATAGCATCCAGAATTGCCACATCTGTATCCAGATTCTTTGGGACCCTGTGTGCCTGCATTGCAAGAGAGCCCGAGTAGTAACAATCATTGAGCTCATTAATAAAGTTTGGCTCTACCACATTATCGGCATCAAGAATGACTACAATATTGTAATTTTCATTAGGGAGATTATCCATTGCATAGTTAAGCGCAATGGCTTTAGTGCTGTTTTGAGCATTAAGCTCCAGCAGTGTTAATGGCAGAGCGGATAGTGTTCTGTTTGTATCCTCCTCCATCTTATCTGAAATAACAATAAGATCAAATTTATCTTTGGGATACTCCTGATTCAAAATTGAGTTAACCGACTCCATAATAACCTTGTCTTCCTTGTATGCAGGAATAAGAATTAAAAAATTAAACATCTTTGTACTCGCAGGATATTTTTTCTTTAACCCCCACAATGAAAAAAAAGCAAAGAGTGCAAGATATGTTACAGATATCGCCATTAAAACAAACAGAGCTCTATCTACAATAATTAATCCCCATTCCATATTGATATTTTTATCACTGGTTAAACTTTATTGTTCTCTTCAGCTATGCGTTTATCTTCAAGCTCTTTGTCGTAAACAGGACTTAAAAAGATAAAGGTCATCACTATATATATAAGTATTGAGTTTGGAAACTGTCCAAATATCTCAAGACTATATGCTGCAAGTGATACCCCGAAAAGCGCACATACAAATGCCGTTATTATCCCCCTCAATTCGGGATCCTTTAGTTTTATGAGAATCAGGTAGATACCACTCCCAATAATATAGAGAAGCATAAGGATATATAAAAACATCCCGACTAGCCCTGTCTCTACCCAAAGCAGTACATACCAGGAGTCTTGGGGAATTTGCGATAAGATCGGGTGAGGGGAATATAAAACAGCGTTCCCTCGTGACATACCGATACCTACCCCGAGAGGCTTTCCAATCATTGCCGTCCGTAAAAGCCTTTGATTTTGAAGCCGTACTTGAAGGGAGGCATCGTCCGGGTTAAAGACAGACCTCATCCTTCTGATGTAGGTATTTCCGTGTCCTATATATGTGAAGTTTAGAAACCAGAACCCAATAAGCAGGAAGGCAAAGGTTGGAATAATTATCTTTATGTTTCTTGAGAGCAGCGTATATAGTGTTAGTCCCGAAAATGGAATAATAAGGGAGCCACGCGTTCCGGAGATAATCATCCCATATGCACAAGCACCTGCAACAAAAAGATAAAAATTTCTTAACCTCTTATCTTTTACCTGAAATGCGGTAATTGCAAAAATAAGCATAGAGAAGGCAATTCCTGAACCAAAATTACCTGCGTCGGTAAAGAATGAGAAATACCTTATCCCTGTGTGAATAATATGTGTATTAGCCCCTCCCTCTGCCAGCCAGATTCTTTCGGCAAAGTCAAACCCGAATAGCTTTTGCATAAGTGCTTTGGAAACAGCAAGAAGACAAAAAACTGCCCATATAAAAAGGATCTTTTTAAGGTCCTTGTAACTTCTTAAAATAATAGAGGCCAATGCTGTAACCAAAAGAAAATATACACTAATCCCTCTCACATTTACAACCCAGGCAAGAGGGCTGGAGGACTCGGGGTTCAAAATCTGAAACAGACAGAAGAGAAACCAGATAAACACCAACATAGTTAACCTATTAAGGGCGTTACTTAGCTTTGTCTCCTTCCCGCTTTTAAAAACCTGTAAAGAGATGATAATAATAGTAAATACCATTATTATATCCATAGTAATTCCGGGTGCAATATTCACATAACGAGAAAGCCCCGAAACAAAGTAGTTAGCCGTAAAGATAAGCATTAAAGAGTAATAAGGCTTGTCTATGAACAACAGCAGGGTAATTATACCCAGCGGGACAAGTGAAATTGCAAGCCCAACTATATGGCTGATATTTAAAGTTACCCTTAAAAAAAGCGCTACCAGAAATATGAGAACTGCAAATGCAAATGCCTTATTAAAATTTTCAGATATAGTATTCTTTAAGTCCACAATTTCATTACTTAGAAGTTAAGCCAAACTGCATAAACTTATAAACTATAGATCTAAATTTAGTATATGGAGGCAACATACCAAGGAAGCTCTCTGCCTCTTCTCGTTTGGTGTTTGTCAAATATAGCATTAGAGGGCTGTTGTTGCTCTGCTCTTTTAGCCTGTCAAATGCAATTTTGTCAATATCCCGCCAAACTTTATCTGCTCTCAGGATTACAAGATTAAGCGATGCCTCTCTTAACAGCCCCACAGGGATTGCCGATTTTCTTATAGACTGGTGCTCTACCAGAATAATATCTTCGTTTTCGTAGTCGTACAACTCAGAAAGGTTATTTGAGAGGATGTACTCTCTGGTCTTATCATCCAGGTTTTCGTGCCAGGAGATGAGCCTTACCCTCAGACCTCTCTCGGTCCAATACTCGTTCAGTTGTGAGATTAAGGTACTCTTGCCCGTTAACTCCTCTGTGCTGATAAAGTTAATTATATTTGGTCTCTCTTTAGGGTTGAGATACGGTACAATCGAGTTTGCCATATAGTTTGTGGCTATTCTCATATACTCGTTGTTGTATCCTCTATACCTGATCTTACTCTTACCCGGGAATGCGCCAAGTACTATAGCAGGAATCATCCTCTCTGCTCTAATCCTGTCTCTTACGGTTCTGTCAAAGAATTCCAATATAATAAAGTAACCTATTACCAGGGCTATTGTGCCGAAGAATGTGATGATAACAATTAGTCTCCTAGCGTTTTTAATAGGAGAGACCGGGAACAGGGGCGGATTGATAGGCTTAAAGGTTGCTGCCGTCATCTCGAGGTTTTTCTGCCTCATTAAAGCAGTGTTCAAACTCTGCAAAACCGAGAGGTATGAGTTCTCTGTGAAGCCAATATCCCTCTCCATCCTTTTTAGGGTAGACCCGATTGGTGAGAAGTAGACATACTGCTCATCCAGACTTCTTCTGACCTCCTCCATAACTACCAGCTCTGCTGCAGATTTCTCTCTTTGAATAAGCTGTACAATCCACTCCTCTACAAATGACGTAACAGCAATACCCTCTTTTGTATATCTCATCTCCTGGTCACTTACGGTAAACAATTTAAGATCCTCTTCTGCCTTTTTAAGATTCAGCTTATACTCCTCAATAACTGGAATATAGGTGGAGATTGAATCTCTCTGAAAGAGTTCAAGTCTTGCTATCTTCTCGCTAAGGGTGGAGATTGTAGTTATTTTGTTTATAAACAGAGAGTTATTCTCTATCATCTTTGTCTGCTCCTTAATCTTCTCATCCAGATTCCTTACCAACTCGCTTGAACTGGTATATTTAAGTAGTATATCATAATAGAGGAGGTCGTAGTCCCTGGCCAAGGCTGTAATCTGCTTTGTCTGCTCTCCGTAGTTTATAACCTTTTTGTCTATATAATATTGGGTAAGTGAGTCTTCTGACATTCTAAGTTTTCTGGCAAGATCTGCCAGTACTCGTCTGAAGTACTCTATAACGTTATTAGTCTCTCCAAACCTTAAAAACTCATACTGTTTAACAAACTCTTCCAACAGCAGAAGCAGTGTGTTGTGAGCAACTCCCGGGTCATTTGCAGAGTAGGTGATCTCAAGCATATCACTGTTGAAAATTCTTCTAACCTGAATCCTGCTAAGTGCTGTGTAGCTGTAATATGGGTGATACCAGTTAAAAAGTCCGTAAACAAAGTTGGATGGTGATGCTTTCTCGTAACTATTGAGATTTTCAATAGTCTTCTGCTCCGAACTTGTATCTATTAGTGCCCTTACCTCTTTTGGGGTTATACGAAGGACATTTCTGTAGTTCTCTGCTTTAATAATGTTATTATCTTCCAGTGAATCTCCCTTCATCATATGTTGAGCATAGAGTCTCATTGAGACCTCTCTAAGGGTAGCTTTGGACTTTATTATACTCATAATATTGTCCATACCGTTACTAACGCTGTTCCAGTCTACCCTGCTAGCTCCCTCTGAGCCTGATTCAATGGTAAATCCGGATGCAATCCCGGTATATATTGTTGTATTTACCTCATATATCCGTTCGAGATCTCTTGTCTGATATATTGCTATCAGAGTGGTCAATAATGGCATAATTATCAACCAGTACCTTATACGGTACAGCATTTTTAATATTTGAGATAAAATCTCCATAACTCTCTTTTTTTTGTTATAATATCTTACTATCTATTAGCAAGCAACTTGCCTAACGGTTGATTATTTTGGTACCGGACATAACCTCCATCTTTAGGATAGCGGAATTAAGTTCGGATTTGACCCTCTCCAACTGCAACACGGCCTGAACCTGTTGCCCCTTTGCATTACTCAGTGCTCCCGGGTTATTGCTGCCGCCCAAAATAAACTCTTTCTCTGCGATTTTAAACTGAGCATCTGCAAGTATGAACATCTGAATTGCCTGATTTAAATTTCCCAACATCTCTTGTGTTTTGGTATAGAGTTCAATTAGTCTCAGTTTTTGCTCGTCGTACCATAACTCTCTCTCTGTGCGCGTCTCCTCAATTTTGAGCTGCTGCCTCCTTATTCTGTTACCTCTGTCAAATAGCTGATCCAGCGGAATTCTAACCATTGCCCCTGCGCTATACCACATCTGTGCACTCCCGGAATACTGATATATCATAGGGTAATCAAGCCCTATATTAGAGTATGCATTCATCGCCATTACCCCATACTGATATGATGCATAAAAACTTATATACTCCTGCCATCTCCTTCTCTCTGTTTTGAGCATCAGCTCTTCACCCTCTGTTCTGTAGTTATAGAACTGGACCGTTGGACTGTTTCTTATGCCTTCGAATAGTGTCTCTAGCGGAGGAAGTGTCAGAGAGAGAAACTCCTCTTCAACGGAGTTCTGAGCATTTACCCTGTTAATCCCCAGTATAAGTATCGCAATTAAAAATATTCTCTTCATAGCAGTAATTCTCATTATTATACATTCTCTTTCTGAATGAAAGCTGTAAACGTCTTAAAAATAATTTTCATATCCATCCAGAAAGAGTAGTTTTTAACATAAAAAATGTCCAACTGTTTTCTCTCTTCCGGAGAGAGTTTCCCGGCATCTCCCCTCTTCTCTACCTGCCATAATCCTGTAAGGCCGCTAGGCCCCAAAAATCTGTCAATATATTGATCTGAAGTAAGTTTCTCTGCTTCATAGAGCGGCAAAGGGCGGTTTCCCACAATTGACATATCGCCTTTAAGGATATTTAAAAGTTGGGGAAGTTCATCTATGCTATATTTTCTGATGAATTTTCCAACCTTTGTAATCCTTGGATCGTTCTCATATTTTACAAAATTATTTCTCTCTTTTAAGTTCTTCTCCCGCAAAAATGAGACCTCAGTAACAACATCATCGTCCGAAACAAAGAAGTTCTCTCCGGACCCCTCTCCGGTAACCGGTATCAGAACCTCATCACTATAGTTATAGTAGCTCTCCTGCTCAACCTCTTTGTACTGATTCATATTCATAAACTCCTTAAGTCTCTGGTCTGCATCTTTATACATAGACCTAAACTTCAAAAAATCAAAAACAATATAGTTGCTACCCACTCTTTTAGATTTGTAAACTACACGGCCTCTGCTCTCAATTGATATCGCTATGGCAACAATTATTAAAATTGGCGATAAAACTATTATCGCCAGAAGGGAGAAAATTATGTCAAAGACTCTTTTCCACAGCGGGCAAACATAGCTACCCAGCGGCAGCATATCCCTTGAAGATGAAACAATCAGTGCCTGATTCCGGAATACAAAATCCAATCCGTTACGAAGTCTCTCTTCTGATACGTTCGGAGGTATTGTATCGTTAATTCCCATCCTCTGATATGCAGAAATCTCGTCCTTGTTTATATTCTCTGTTACCAGAACTATATATGCACTAGGGAAACGACTCTTCAGATATTCTATACGTAAAGCGTCAATTTCTGGGCTCCCCTTTTCGAACAGAATCATAACTGCACAATCTCCCTCCCTCTCAAGAATCTTTTTCTCTGCCTCTTCGTGGTCCGATGCTACAACTAACTCCCTTTTTAAAAGGGATAGGAAGTGATAAATTATCGGCTCACTTCTACCCACGTATATTGTGAAAACTTTCAAGATACAATTTTTTTAAGTCTTACTTTCAACTCCATAGGGTTAAATGGTTTGGAGATATAGTCATCTGCACCTCTCTCCAGAAGTGCAATTTTTTGCGAAGTACTGTCTTCGCTGGATAGAATCACAAAAGGGATGGCCTTAAAAAGATCATTCTTTTTTACATAGTCCAGAAAGTCAACACCGGACATATTCGGCATATTGATATCAGAAATTATAAGATCCGGAAGGTTACCCTCCTGAAGCCAAGCAATGGCACGTATAGGATCCTCAAAATATACGCACTCAAAAGTCTCTGATATGTAGACCTGTATCACTTTTGCTATTGTGGGCTTGTCATCCACTATCAATACTTTCTTTTTCACGGCATTCTTATGGTTAAAGTAATAATTTTCAGTTGTAAAAGTATGGATAATAAAATTTTAATACATTCCTGCTTTTTGATAATTATTAACAACCAAATTTTTTTTATTAACATAAGGTAAATAATTGTTTTAGTTTGAAAATAAAACGCCTATTTTTACATCAATTATTAATAGTTACAATTTATAACCATTATGGGAGTAAAGGCAGTTAAAGTTTTTTTTAACGGTTGGGTTGTAGTTATAGGGCTGTTATCTCTGGCAGTAGCTTTTATAATCTCCTCTGCAGACAGGATAGATCCACAGATCTATGTGTGGCACCAATATCCGGTAATGTTCTCACCCCTTATAATTCTTTTTAACTTCTCTCTGCTGGTTTACTGGCTGGTAAGAAGAAAAATCTGGGCCTTTATTCCGGTTTTAGCGTTGGTTTTAAATTTTAAGTTTATTACATCAATTGTGGGTCTAAACTTCGGTGATAACGACCTTAACAATTTCTCCGGCAAGACAGTAACAGTTTCTACATTCAATGTCAACTACTTTAGTTATAAAAAAGAAGTAAACGCCCCCGCAATTGCAAAGGAGATGGCAAATAAAGGGGTTGATATTCTTGCAATGCAGGAGTTTGAGCCAACTGTCTACTTTAATCTTGATGAACTTAGGGGTGAGTTCGACTGTCTACCCTACTCATCAATAACCCTTGATAAAGATCGCATCGGAATGGCCATTTTTAGCAAGCACCCCATAATCAGGAGCGAGAGAATAGATTTTGAAAATACCGGCAACGGTGCTTTATGGGCAGATATTTTCATACACGGAGATACTCTTAGATTTATCTGCAACCACCTTCAGACTACAGGCTACTACTCAACTTACGGCCAAGGGTTAAAATCTGTATTTAAAAAAATGGAGCAGAATTTTATTCGCCGTGCAAATCAGGTTAAGGTTGTGAGAGCCCTCATAGATACTACAAGATATCCCATTATAGTATGTGGGGACTTTAATGACACTCCGCACAGTTATGTCTATAGTACAATGAAGGGAGACAACCTGATTGACGCTTTCGAAAAAGCTAAATTCCAGATGGGAGGTACATTTTTCAGAACACTGGGACTTCTGAGGATAGATTATATTTTTCACAGCAAAGAGCTGGAGTCCCTTACATATTTTAACGAACGCTCAGACCTTAGCGACCATTTACCTATTTATTCGGTGTTGGGATATAAAAACTAAATACTGAGCCTTTTCCCTCCTCCGAAGTAAACCAAAGCTCCCCACCATTTCTCTTCACGAATTCGTTGCACAAGAGCAACCCTAACCCGGACCCCTCTTCATTTCCTGTACCAAAACTTGTAAAGTGCGTATCTGCTTTAAAAAGCAGTTTCTGTTTCTCTTTATTGATTCCGGCACCTTGGTCTATCACATCTACTATAACTTTATCCTCCTCCTCTTTAATCACAACCTCTACCTCAGATCCGTCGTAACTGAATTTTACAGCGTTACTAAGAAGATTTCGAAGAGCTGTTTTAGCCATATCAATGTCAAGTCTGGCAATCCTTGAAGTGCTACCACTCAGGTTAACGGTAATGTTTTTTAGTTTCGCGACTCCTCTTATTACCTCAACAACCCCTCTTACCAGATTCATAACATCAACATCATCCTGATAAACGGTACTCAGACGCCCTGTCTGGCTCTTTGTCCATTTAAGCAGATTATCCAGAAGTGTAAAACTGTCGTCAGTGAGGCGGTTTGCCATTATCAGAAGGTCGTACATATCTGGGTCCAGAGACTCCTTCTGGATTCCGTTGATAAGTACCTCCATCACCATCCTGATTGAGGCAATAGGAGAGCGCAAATCGTGCGCAATGACGGAATAAAGCTTATCTCTCCCTAAAATTGTGCGTCTAAGTTCCTCTGTCTGGCTGGAGATTGTTCTCTTTGCGTGAATAAGGGAGATCTGGTGATTAATCCTGGTAAGAAGTTCATCTTTGTTAAAGGGTTTGGATACATAGTCTGCCGCTCCTAATTTAAACCCCTGCACAATATCTTCTGTTGAGTTTAATGCTGAGAGAAAAATTATTGGAATTTCGGCTTTATCCGGCATCTCCTTAAGTTGTCGGGCTACCTCGTGGCCGTCCATAATAGGCATCATAATGTCTAAAAGGATAAGGTCCGGGTTTTGTTTAATTATAATATCAAGAGCCTCTTTACCATTGTATGCCGTAAGGGTCTTGTATCCGGCTTTAGATATTAGAAGCTTCAAAAGAAGCACATTGGCGTCAACGTCGTCTACGATAAGTATTGTAAAATCTGAATTAGTGATATCCATCTGCTTATTAATCTAAATTTCTGAAGTAATCTACAGTCAACTTTAGCCCTTCGTTCAATTCAACAACGGGCTTCCAGTCCAATATTTTCTTTGCATAAGAGATATCCGGCTGCCTTTGCTTAGGGTCGTCGGAGGGTAAATCTCTATATACAAATTTTGATGACGAGCCAGTAATTTTTACAACTTTTTCTGCAAGCTCCTTTATAGTAAATTCATTCGGATTGCCCACGTTTACAGGCCCTATAACAGAATCGTCTGTAGCCATAAGTCTGGCCATACCCTCTACAAGATCATCTACATATTGAAAACTTCTGGTTTGACTACCATCTCCATAAAGGGTGATATCCCTATTGTTCAAAGCCTGCACAATGAAGTTTGAGACAACCCTGCCGTCGTTTGGGTGCATATTCGGGCCATAGGTGTTGAAAATTCTTATTATCTTTATTCTCACCCCATTCTGCCTGTGATAGTCCATAAAAAGTGACTCGGCACATCTTTTTCCTTCGTCATAGCAGGATCTGATCCCTATCGGGTTAACATTTCCCCAGTAACTCTCCTTCTGAGGATGTACTATAGGGTCTCCATAAACTTCGCTGGTAGAGGCCTGAAGAATTTTTGCATTAACCCTCTTAGCCAGACCAAGCATATTTATTGCACCCATCACAGATGTCTTTATGGTCTTGATTGCATTGTATTGGTAATGTACCGGAGATGCAGGACAAGCAAGATTGTATATCTCATCTACCTCTGCGTGAAATGGGTTAATAACATCGTGCCTGACAAGTTCAAACCTTGGATTTCCAATAAGATGCATTACATTTCTCTTAGCTCCGGTAAAGAAGTTATCGAGGCAAATTACATCATTTCCCTCATTTACCAGCCTGGTACATAGGTGTGAGCCAATAAAGCCGGCCCCTCCGGTTACCAATACTCTTTTCATAATTTATGAGTTTTTCCGATTGAGATACATTCAAATCCCTCCTCTTTGAGCTCTTTGGCATCATATATATTTCTTCCGTCTACAACAATATTTCCTCTCATTGTAAGTTTTATCTGTGACCAGTGTGGCAGACGGAATTGCTTCCACTCTGTCATAAGGACAATTGCATCTGCATCCTTAACAGTGAAGTAAATGTTTTCGCAATAGGTGACGGAGTCTCCAAGTTTATGCCTGGCCTCCTCCATTGATACCGGATCATACACCTTAACAGAAGCGCCCTCTGCAAGAAGCTTATTGATAACCACTATTGAAGGCGCTTCACGCATATCGTCGGTGTCCGGTTTAAAAGAGAGCCCCCACATTGCCACTACCTTATCTTTAAGATCTCCTTTAAATGCCTTTTTTAACTTTTTGTATACAATCTCTTTTTGCCTTTCATTAACCTCTTCTACAGCTTTTACAACATTCATCTCCACTCCCAACTCCTTTCCTGTCTGGATTAATGCCTGCACATCTTTAGGGAAACAAGAGCCACCGTAACCGGCACCGGCATAAAGGAAGCTAGTACCAATCCTTTTATCACTTCCAATCCCTCTGCGAACTTCATCTACATTTGCTCCTGCTATTTCGCAAAGTGCCGCTATTTCGTTCATAAAGCTGATTCTGGTTGCCAGCATTGCATTGGCTGCATATTTTGTCATCTCTGCAGATGAAACATCCATAAAGATTATAGGGAATCCGTTTAGCATAAATGGTTTGTAGAGTTTCTCCATTAAAGATTTTGCTCTCTCACTCTCTACTCCTACAACAACCCTGTCCGGACTCATAAAATCCTTTATTGCAGCACCCTCCTTTAAAAACTCAGGATTTGAGGCTACATCAAACTCAATCTTTACCCCTCTTTTATTTAGCTCCTCCACAATCGCTGCCCTTACTTTAGGCGCTGTTCCAACAGGCACGGTACTCTTTGTCACCAGCAAAACATAATCCTTCATATTCCTGCCCACTGTTCTTGCAACATCCAAAACATATTTAAGATCTGCACTGCCATCCTCATCCGGTGGGGTACCTACTGCGCTGAATACAACCGAGACATCGTCCAGAATCTCCTCAAGGTTGGTGGAGAAAAATAGCCTCCCATCTGCTACATTTTTATCTACAAGTTCTTTGATTCCCGGTTCATATATGGGCATAATACCCTCTTTAAGATTTGAAATCTTGTTTTTATCTATGTCTACACAAACGACTTCGAGTCCCATTTCGGCAAAACAGGCTCCTGTAACCAAGCCTACGTATCCGGTTCCAACTATTGCAATTTTCATAAAACACTGGGTATTAGATGGGTTATCTTTGTTATGCACTTTTCAGGCATAACAAAGATAATAAAAATAAATAGACACAATTTTAGTTTTTTTCTTCTCAAAGTGGCAAAATCCCATATTGCATCTACCGCATTATCAACTTCCTCTTGGGCGACAAACCTACCTGCACTTAAACGAATGGTTAAGGCCATATCATAAGTGCCAATTTTATAGTTAGTATAAAATATTTTTTTAATTTCGCAGCAAAGGAGTTGGTAAAAACCATAAGAGTGCAGGAAAAACTTTATTTTATTTCGTTTGTTGTAGCATTATAGTATCAATTTATAATAAAACTTATCTGATTATGACCGATCTTGAAATTGCCCGCAAAGTGACGATGAAACCTATAGGTGAGATAGCCAAAAAGCTTGGAATCGATCCGGAAGATCTTGAACTATATGGGAAATACAAAGCAAAGCTCCCTCCAAAATATATTGACAGATCAAAATTCGGGAAACTTATCCTTGTCTCCGCAATCTCTCCAACTCCTGCCGGAGAGGGAAAAACAACAGTCTCCATCGGGCTTTCTCAGGCGCTTAACCGTATAGGTATGCGCTCTGCAGTCGTTCTGCGCGAGCCTTCACTTGGGCCTGTATTTGGCATCAAAGGGGGTGCAACCGGAGGCGGCTACTCTCAGGTTCTTCCTATGGAGGATATCAATCTCCATTTTACCGGTGACTTTGCAGCAATTGAGAAGGCCCACAACCTGCTAGCAGCTATTATTGACAATAACATCCAAAGTAAAACCAGGTCACTTAACCTTGACCCTCGCACCATCTCCTGGAAAAGGGTTATGGATATGAATGACCGGTCTTTAAGATCTATTGTCGTAGGTCTGGGCGGGACTGCTCACGGTATTCCAAGGGAGACTGGTTTTGACATCACAGCCGCTTCGGAGGTGATGGCAATATTATGTCTATCAAAGGATTTGCAAGATCTGAAGCAAAGGCTGGGAAATATTTTTATTGGTTATACCTTTGACAAAAAACCGATTTATGCCAGAGATTTAAAGGCTCACGGAGCAATGGCTGCGCTTCTAAAAGATGCGCTAAAGCCTAATCTGGTACAGACTGTAGAGGGGACTCCCGCAATTATTCACGGTGGCCCTTTTGCAAACATTGCTCAGGGTACAAACTCAGTTATTGCTACGCAGACCGCTATGTCTCTTACAGATTACACTGTAACTGAGGCAGGTTTCGGGTTTGATCTTGGTGCAGAGAAGTTTCTTGATATCAAATGCCGAAGTGCAAAGCTTTCACCTAACGGTGCTGTTTTGGTTGCTACAATAAGGGCACTAAAATATCACGGAGGACAACCGCTCAAGGAGATAAAAAACCCGGGAGTAGAGTTTCTGAAAAAAGGTATAGGGAATCTGGAGAAGCACGTAGAGAACATCAGGCTATTCAGCCTGGCTCCGGTGGTTGCCGTAAACCGTTTTTTAACCGATACTCAGGAGGAGATTGACTTTGTAGTTAACTTTTGCAAGAGTAAAGATATACCTGTTACAGTTGTGGATGTATGGGCAAAAGGTGGCGCAGGAGCAGAGGAGCTGGCCCATATGGTGGTTGAGGCTGCAAAGGTGTGCTGTCCGTTATTCGCCCCTTTATACCCTCTGACAGACAGTGTAGAGCAGAAAATAGAGACAATAGCCAAGAAAATTTACGGAGCAGAGGCTGTAGACTACACCTCTAAAGCTAAAAGTGCACTTGCAAAGATCTCAAACTTAGGGCTTGAAGGGCTTGCAATATGTATGGCAAAGACTCAGAAATCCCTCTCGGACAATCCGGATCTTTTGGGAAGGCCAAAGGATTTTGTCATCACCGTAAGAGATATCGAGATTGCAGCCGGGGCAGGATTTCTTGTTCCAATAACCGGGGAGATTATGCGTATGCCTGGCCTTCCGGAGGAGCCATCATCGGAGCGTATCGACATCGATAACGACGGAAATATCTCCGGACTATTTTAACGGAAAGTTAGTTTCTTGAGTAAAGCTCCTCCTCGATATCGGATAGAGAGAGCCCGTAAAACTCGAGCAGAACAATAAGATGGTATATGAGATCTGCACTCTCATATACCAATCTTTTTTTATCCCCTTTAATAGCCTCTATTATGGTTTCAGCAGCCTCCTCTGCTACTTTTTTGCAGATTCTATCTGCTCCGGAGTTAAAGAGCGAGGTTGTGTATGAGTCGGGTGGCATATTGAGGTGCCTCTCTCCTATTATTTGAGTAAGCCTCCCTGTAAAACCCTCACTATCTCTGCCGCCGAAACAGCTTACGCTTCCGGTATGGCAAACCGGGCCTGCAGGATTTACCCTCACTAAAAGTGTATCCTGGTCACAATCTTTCTCAATGGTCACAATTTTAAGATAGTTGCCGCTACTCTCCCCTTTTATCCAGAGTCTCTTGCGGGATCTGCTGAAAAAGGTGACCAGTCCGCTGGCTACACTTAGCTCATATGACTCTCTGTTCATATAACCTAACATAAGAACCTTAAGGGTTTTATCATCCTGGATTACTGCAGGAATAAGATCCGTTTCGTTTTTAAATACTATATCTCTTAATTTTTCCATAATCTCTTTTTTTAACTATAATCTCACCACAACTCCCGACTCCAGCAGAAATCTTTTCAATGCAGGTATCCCAATCTCTCCGTTGTGGAAGACAGATGCAGCAAGAGCGGCATCTGCTTTTCCCTCTTTAAAGAGTTGGGCAAAGTGCTCCATCTTACCTGCTCCACCCGATGCAATAACAGGAATGGTTAGCCGGGAACCCAGAGTTGACAGAGCCTGGTATGCAAACCCGCTTTTTGTCCCGTCGTGATCCATTGAGGTGAAGAGAATCTCGCCTGCACCCCGGCTCATAACCTCATCTGCCCACTCAAACAACTCCCTGTTGCTCCTCTTTTGACCACCGCTGCTCATAACTCTCCATATACCCTCCTCTACTCTTGCATCAATTGCAACAACTACAAATTGAGATCCGTACCTACAGGCAATTGAGTCAACCAGTGCAGGGTTAGAGATTGCAGCACTATTGATTGAGATCTTGTCTGCTCCCGCATCCAGAAGTGCACTCACCTGGCTGAGTTCTGTTATGCCACCACCTACCGTAAATGGAATATTTATCTCTTTGGCAACTCTCTTTACAAGTGAGAGAAATGTCCGGCGACCCTCCTGAGTTGCGCTTATGTCCAGATAAACAAGCTCATCTGCCCCCTGCAGAGCATATCCTCTTCCCATAAGAACAGGATCTCCCACCTCTTTAAGGTTTATAAAATTTACCCCTTTCACAGTCTTGCCCTCGTGAACATCCAGGCAAGGTATTATCCGTTTTGCAACCATAGTGATAACTCCTTTAAATCAACTCTATTTTCATATAGTGCTTTCCCAACTATAACTCCATCTGCACCGCACTCTTTTAGTCTAACAATATCTTGCAGCGAGGAGACACCTCCGCTGGCAATAAGCTCAATCGCGGGAAACTCTCTTTTTAGGGAGGAGTAGATATCAAATGCCGGTCCACACAACATACCGTCTTTAGTGATATCTGTACAAATCAATTGACTCACTCCAATTTTTGCATAGTTGGATATAGTCTCAAAGAGATCTGAATTACACTCCTGCCTCCACCCTTTTATCGCAATTTTACCATCTCTAATATCTACTCCAAGAATCAACCTTTTGCTACCGAAGATTTTTAACATCTCCTTAAAGAGAGGGGGGTTCTCTACCGCAATGCTCCCACATATTACTCTTGAGGCTCCGGCACTGAACACCTCGGCGGCAGACTCCAAACTCTTGACTCCGCCTCCGAACTGAATCTCCATTGTGCTGCCTTTCGAAACCCTCTCCAAAACATTTAGGTTTACCGGGCTCTCTCCCTTGGCACCCTCCAGATCTACCATATGAAGTCTCTCAAAACCCATCCGGTGAAAGTTCAAAGCCACCTCAAGAGGGTCTGTACTATAGACAATTTTTTTGCTGTAGTCTCCCATTGAGAGCCTTACACACTCTCCTGCAATTATATCAATTGCAGGAATAACAGAAAATTTGGTTTTACTCACTATAACCATCTCTTTTATCCATTTCAAAAAAGTTCTTTAGAAATCGCTCTCCTGCCTGCCCGCTCTTCTCCGGGTGAAATTGTACTCCATAGAAATTTCTTTTATTGAGTGCAGATGAAAATTTGCCCCCATATTCGGTAAAGGCAACTGTATCCCGGCTGATTTCCGGAGCGTAGGAGTGAACAAAATAGAACCACTCCCCTTCGGGTATGGACTCAAATAGTGGACCGCTGAGCTCAGTTATACGGTTCCACCCCATATGCGGAATCTTGAGACCCGGCGATCTTAGTTTTACAACCCTGTTATCAAAAACATCCAACAACCCGGTATCACCCTCTTCGCTAAATGAGCATAAAACCTGCATCCCTATACAAATGCCCAATACCGGAGAGCTTAGTGACCGGATAAGATTTGTCAAATTGCGCTCCTCTATTGAGCACATAACAGATGCCGCCTGCCCAACTCCCGGAAGAATTATATGTGATGCAGTGGATATAAGTGAGGGGTCTGATGTTACAACATAATCTTCTCCTAACCTCTCTATTGCATTACTCAATGAGCGGATATTTCCCGCTCCATACTCTACTATTGCAACCATAATATCTATATTACCCCCTTACTGCTTGGTGTTTGATAGAGATTAACATCATTTGAGAGTGCTACTCTTAGCGCCCTTGCAAATGCTTTAAAAATTGCCTCTCCCTTATGGTGGTCGTTATCTCCCTGAGCAGATATATGAAGTGTAAAGAGAGCCGAGGAAGAGAGGGTAGAGAAGAAGTGTCTGAACATCTCACACGGAAACTCACCAACCCTCTCTCCCTTAAAGGATACATCCCATATAAAAGAGGCCCTTCCTCCCAAATCCAGAAGTACCTCTGCCCTGGACTCATCCATAGGTAATACAAATCCATATCTGTTGTACCCCTTTTTTGCAGATATCATCCTCTTAAATGCCTCTCCCAAAACTATTGCAACATCCTCAACGGTGTGGTGCGGGTCTACTTTTAGATCTCCGCAGGCATCAATATCCATAGAGATGCCTGAGTGAACCGATATCTGCTCAAGCATATGGTCAAAAAACCCTAACCCTGTACGGATTCCCGAATCCCTTCCTCCGTCCGGGTATATCCTGACTTCTATCTTTGTCTCCTTTGTTACTCTTGAGAGCTCTATACAGTCGCTAAACTTTTTTGAGGAGTCTCCATTAATCACAGAGAGAAGAGCTCTGTTTTCCAGTGGTTTCCCAACAGTGATCCGGAGAGTTTGTGAGCAACCGGCCACATAGCTTCTATCTCTTGTTACAATACCGGCGTTTAACAATTTGTTATAAATCTTTTTTGCATCGGTGAATTTTACCAGCAAGAAGTTGGAGTTACTTGGATATACCCTCTCAACCCCTGCAGATCTCTTCAAAGACTCTGCAAGCTTCTCCCTCTCTTCTATAATAGTCTCCACAAGGGTGGGGTCACTCTCTTTAAGAGCCTTTATAGCAAGCTCTTGATTTACACGACTTATATTATATGGGTATTTAACCCTCTCCATAAATGCGATGATTTTTGGTGAGGATAGAGCAAACCCGACTCTAATAGCAGCCATCCCTTTCGCTTTGGACATTGTTCGTAAGACCACAAGATTGGGATATTGGTCAATCATTGGAACAAACCCGGCATCAGATGCAAAATCTATATAGGCCTCATCTACCACAACTACTCCACGGAACCTCTCTATCACCCAGATAATATCCTCTTTTTTGAGCAGATTCCCGGTTGGGTTATTGGGTGAACACAAAAATATTATCTTGCTCTTTTTGTCACTTAACTTTAATAATCTCTCTCTGTCAAAAGAGAAGTCGGCCTCAAGAGAGTGCTCTCTGTAGGCTATATCATTTATAGATGCACAAACTTTGTACATTCCGTAGGTAGGAGAGAGTGTAATGATATTATCTCTTCCGGGTCTGCAAAAGATTCGTATCAACAGATCTATTGCCTCATCCGATCCGTTTCCTGCAAAGATATTCTCCGGTTTTGGCATAAAGGGCTCGGGGGTTACACCACCATCAATAAATATCTGCAGCTGTTTGCAGATAGATACAGCAGCAGCTCTCTTTAGCTCCTTGCTGTGCGGATCCGGATATCTGTTATAACCGGAATTGTATGGGCTCTCATTTGCATCGAGATATACAGCGCATTTAAGATCTGATTCATCTCTGGCGGTAGAGTAGGGTTTGAGCTCTCTTATATTTGGGCGGATAATGTTTTCCACCCAGTTTATCTCTTTTATCTCCTTACTATTTTTGATCTTAGTTGTCTCTTTCATATTTTAATTTCCGGAATTTAGTCTCTTTAATCTTATTTCTACAGCATTTCTATGTCCCTGGAGCTGCTCGTTTTGCGCCATAGTTGCAATGTGGGGGCCAAGGTTGAGCAGCCCCTGTGGAGTGAGCTCCTGGTAGGTTATTTTGTGTGTAAAGCTCTCTAGCGAAAGCCCTCCAGAAGATCTTGCCCACCCACCTGTAGGAAGAGTGTGGTTGGTTCCGCTGGCGTAATCTCCCGCACTTTCGGGAGAGTACTCTCCTATGAATATACTCCCGGCGGCTCTGATTTTATCTGCAATTTCCCACGGCCTCTGTGTTGCAATTATTAGGTGCTCCGGCGCATATAGGTTTGCAAACTCTATCGAATCTATCGTCTCTTTAAAGATTATGATTCTGCTATTCATTAGCGAGCCCTCTATCTCTCGTTTACGATCAAGAAATACCCTCTGCTCCTGTATAGATTGTAAAACCCTGTCTGCAACAGATTTTTCCGGAGCCAAAAGTATAACCTGAGAGTCCAATCCGTGCTCTGCCTGAGATAGCAGATCTGCCGCAATAAAATCTGCATCACAGCTGCTGTCTGCAATAACCATCAGCTCCGACGGGCCGGCAACCATATCTATCGCCACTGTTTTTGATACCATCTGCTTGGCTATTGTTACATATTGATTTCCGGGTCCAAAGATTTTATCTACCCTCTTTATGCGCTCAGTCCCGTAAGCCATTGCAGCAACTGCCTGAGCACCCCCTACGGTAACTATTGTCTCTATACCTATCCGGGATGCAGTGTAGGCCAAGACGGGAGGTATCTTTCCGTCATATGATGGTGGGGTAAAGAGTACTATCTCCTTGCAACCTGCTATTTTAGCCGGTATTCCCAACATTAGCACTGTGGAGAAGAGTGGTGCACTCCCACCCGGGATATATAGACCCACCCTCTCTATTGGCAGAGATCTCTGAATACATCTCACTCCGGGGGTGGTCACAATTTCAATATCTGCACTAACCTGCGCACGGTGAAATCTTTCGATATTCTCTGCCGCTATATCAATTGCGTTTTTAAGTTCTTGCTCTATACGGTTTTTACTGTTGTCAATATACTCTCTGTCCAGATAGAGTGACTTAAGAAAGACTCCATCTATTTTTTGAGTAAGGTCATAAAGCGCGGCATCTCCATTAGTGCGCACATCCGATAAGATTTGGGATACTCTCTTCTCAATTGATTCCGTAAGCTCGGTAGATCTGCCTGCAAGTTGAGACCATTGACCTCTTTGGGGCTCTTCTATAATCTTCATTATATAACTTTTTGAAATAGTCCAATAAATCTATGGTAAAATCTTCTCCAGCGAGAGTACCAGGATGCCCTCTGCACCAATTGCTTTGAGCTGCTCCATCTTTGGCCAAAGCTCCCTCTCCTCTACCACTACGTGTATTGAGCACCACCCTTTTTGTGCCAGAGGAAGAATGGTGGGGCTCCTCATTCCGGGCAATATCCCGGTTGCCTCATCCAGCTTATCTTCCGGGAGGTTCATCAAAAGATACTTCATTCCTCTGCTTCTCTCAACAGATTCAAATCTTGAGACCAGCTGGGTTACAACCTCCATCTTCTCCCTCTCCAGCTTTGGATTTGCAATTAAAACCGCTTCGGAGAGAAAGACTCTCTCAACCTCCTTAAGCCCGTTGGTTATGAGGGTTCCTCCCGAACTTACAATGTCAAAAATTGCATCTGCCATTCCTACTGAGGGTGCAACCTCTACAGATCCTGTGATTTTATGAATCTGCGCATCTATAGAGTTCTCTTTGAAGAATTTTTCAAGAATTGAGGGGTAGGATGTTGCGACCCTTTTGCCGTTAAAATATTCAAGTCCCGTGTATTCGGCGGCTTTTGGAATAGCGAGTGAGATGCGACACTTGCTAAAGCCCAGCTTATGAATGACAGTGTTATCCATCTTTTTCTCCTCAACCTCATTCATTCCCACAATTCCAATATCTGCAACCCCCATTGCAACTGCTCCCGGGATATCGTCATCCCTGAGAAAGAGAACCTCAAGGGGGAAGTCTCCACACTTGGCAAGCAGCTTTCTTTTGCCCTCCTCAATTGTGAGCCCGGACTCGTTCAAAAGGTTAATACTCTCTTCACTTAATCGGCCTTTTGCCTGAATAGCAATCCTAATCATAAATCAATAAATTAAAAAATAAAAAAAGGGCCTACCTTGCGGTAAGCCCTTCTAAACTAAATATATCTGAATAATTATCTCATATATACAAATAGCCGATCCAGCCTACCGAGTAACTGCAGGTGATGATGATGGATCGAATGGATATTTGAATATAGATTCATTTTCTCTCTTTTGTTGAGTCGCAAATGTAAATCAAATTTTTTCTGATTGCTGCAAATATTTTAAAAAATTTTTAATATACGTGTATACTCCCCTGTGCAGCAGGCAGATAATTTACACCTATCCAGGTTATCATAAGCAAGATAAATGCTACCGGAAGCAACCAAAGAATATATTTGAGCGGATATCCTCTCAATCTGGAGTGAATATAGATGAGATATGCTGTTGCTGTTATGAATGCCCAAACCTCTTTGGGGTCCCAGCTCCAGTAGTCTCCCCACGCCTCTTTAGCCCAGATCGCCCCCATTAGCATTCCCATCATAAGGAATCCAAATCCTATGTAAACAAGGTTATCTATAAGAGGCATCAACCTCTGGGTAGAACGCAACTCTTTCAATGCAACAAACGAGGCGATTGTGGCAGCACCCAGCATTGCATACGATAAAATATATACCGTTACGTGCGGAACAAACCAGACACTCCTAAGGGCCGGCATTAGATTGGTTGTGTGAATTTCCGGCTTTAGCAGGTTAACAAAAATAAAAACTGCAGAGACCAGAGTGCTGTAACCCATTAGCCATTTGTATCCCCAGTGGAGGTATGTGGCAAATCCCACAATTATTAAAAAAAAAGAGTACCAGAGACGTGTCTCTCCAATTGTCCGTAAAGGCGGGTGCCCCTGTGCTATCCATAAACCTGCAATAAAAACAGAGAAGAGGAGAATACCTGCCAAAATTAAGATCTTTCCTGCTGTTGTACTCTTTGCCCTATACAGAGATACTACTCCGGCACTCCAAAGAGTCAGGGAGCCAAAGGCGAAATATATGAAGTGACTCCAACTCATCTGGCACCTCCTTTCCAAAAGAGGGTAATAGCTCCGGCAATCATCATAATAATCCCGATTAAAGCAGGGATAAACCAAGGATCATAGACCAATTCAAAACGGGACCACTGAGAATCTCTTCCCTTTTGCGTATCGTATGAGTGCTGGTAGATTTTCCAGCTCCCTACTGTGAGCGGGGAGTTTACCATAATAATTCCACCCCTCTCTTTACCGCTGCGTGTATATACGATAACATCTGAACTATATGCTTTAGGCTCGGGAAAAGTCATAGCAACGCAAAGATTTTCATTAATATCCAGTGTTTTATGCCGCTGAAAATGGTTCCCGCAGCTAACCCATCCTCGCAGAGTGTCGTTGGTACCTTGAGATGTTACCAATACATATGCCGAGGGGGCGAAGCGGGGCAGATATTTTAAAGTGTCTACCTTGATACTCCACCCCTCTATTTGAGCAAAATTGTTCAACTCTGCAGGAAAAAGCAGAGGTCTACCTTTAGGAAGCGCCTCACCCGTTGCTCTCTCGATTATTGCCAGCTTGGGAGGGTACTCTTCGATTTCAAAATTTTTTAAACTAATAGCAATAGGCAGCTCTGTAAGACCCTCCCGGGCACCAAATCCCGATTGTTCTGCTCTCCACTCAACCTCCCCCTCATTCACTCTCATAAAATACCTTGACTTATCTGCAGATCCTAAACCTGCAGCATAAAGAAGTATTAAAACTCCCAAATGATTTAAGAGAAATGGGATACTCCTTTTTGAGAAGCTCTTAAGATGTACCGAGATTACAGCAGTTATATTTATGAGGGTCATCAGATAGATTAGAACAAAGGGCCAGGAGATCTTTGTCTTATTACCCGGAACAAGACCCATATAAAGAGTGCTAAATAATACAAGTGTCAAGAGTATAACCGACAGAGAGCCGGATGAGAGCCGGGTTAGCAGCCTGCCCTGCTTAATAAAGAGGAGAGTAGCCAGAGCAGCCAGAGCGATTATATTAACGGGAAATGCCAGAAAGGCCTTGTCAAAAGAGCCTAATGTGAATTGGAGGGCAAAACCGGCAGTAACAACGGCTGTTGCTACAACAGCCTCCTCTATAGCAGTCGTCCGTTTTCTCTTGCCTTCACCAGCCATTGCGGTACTGTTGTTGTCATAAATTCATCTTTCTCGCTGCGAAGTTTAGACATATCGAGCCCAATGTATTGCTGAGCTCTCTCCTTTGTAGAGATATCGGGAGCAGGAATCTCATCCTTGACACCCAACGAAGCAAGAACTTTGATTGTCTCCAGTTGTGCCTGATAGCTCTTGTCCAGACTATGGGCAAGAATTCTCTGAGTCTCTACCGGGGCGTGAAAAGCGGCTCCGTGTGAGGCAACTGCAAAGTCCCACCGCCATTGTGCTGCCCTTATAAGCTTAAGAACCGGCTCCATCTGTTTTTGAGAGGCTCCGTTATCCCAGGCAAACTTTGCGGCAATATGAGATTTTACAAGCTCCTTCTCTACCCGGTCTCTGGTTTCTAGTATTTTATCCTGATATTCATAAACATACTTTATAAGATTCTCTTTACTGTCACGGTGGCAGGTCTGGCAGGTACGGTCTATGTTTAGCAAAGGCGACGTTACGTGGTGGTCACTATATTTGATTGCACCGTCCGACTTGTATGGCATATGGCAGTCTGCGCAGGAGAGTCCCCTCTGGGCGTGAGGTCCAGCCATAAATATCTCATAGTCCGGATGCTGAGCCTTTAACATTGGGGCTTTGCTAAGGGTGTGAACCCAGTCTGTGAATCCAATCTCATCGTAATAGCTCTCAATCTGCTCTACGCTCATACCCTTGTCCCAAGGGAATGTGAGGTATTTGCCATCCCCTTTAAAGTGGTACTCCACGTGGCACTGTGCACAGGCCAATGAGCGTCTCTCCTGAATGGTGCTCACTCCTATATCTTTCCCGACTCTCTCAAAAGCCTCGGCAAGAGCAGGGCGGGAGATTGCAATATTCATATTCTCCGGATTATGGCAATCTGCACAGCCGATAGAGTTGACAACCTCGTTGCCGAAGTGAGACCATTTTGATGAGTAAAACTTCTCAATTCCCACCTCTGCCATCAATCTTGGCACATCCGGGCTTTTGCAGGCCCAGCAAGTTGAGGGTTGTAGGTTTTTATCCTCTGTTACAGGAGCTCCTGTTCGCAGAGTTTTAACCACGTCCTCAACAGCATATGAGTGTCCTCTCGGGGCGCTGTAGTCCCGGGAGAAGGCATATCCGGCCCAAAGCACAACCATATCCGGCCTCTGCTCCAAGAGGTCAACCACGCTATTACCGTTATGTTTGCTCTCGAAATCCATCTCCTTAGTCTTTTCCCAGGTCTCATACTCTCTGGGATAGTTCTCTCCCCAAATCTCACTTCTGGACTCTATACCTTTTATCTCAACTCTTTTATTATTAAAAAGAGTCGCAATCTCTGCTCTTCTTTCAGTTACAGAGGCGGCCAAAAGGCCGAGCAAAAAAACAACCACAATTGTTCCTGCGAACAGGGTCCACATTAGAGCAACCCTGTGTTTTTCGAAGAATAGTTTAAGTTTCATAGAGTTATCTTTTATCTCTTCATTATTTTTTTAAGCCAGTCGGGAACAGGTGATTCCGGGAGGGGTACTATTGCATTGGGGCTCATCGCCAGGTTTGATATCCTCCCGTGAGGCACCTCTCTGTGACAATCCCAACAGGCTCTTGCCTCTCCCTTTTCAACTTGTCTGTATTTAACCATCCCAGTCTTTACAAACTCTGTGTTAAGCTGAGTATGACATCGAATGCAATTATCCATAATAGCGCCGTAGCTCTCTGCCCGAGGGCGGATAACCTGTGGCTCCATTCTTAGAGTGAAGATTGCGGCGTGATATAGTCCGTCTTTTGCTTTAAATGAGTACCCTTTGATAATGTTGTCCTGAGGAACGTGACAGTCATTACAGGTTGTCCAGGGCTGGTGGGAGCTCTTTTGCCACGATTGGTAGTATGGGGCCATTATATGACAATTTACACAGGCCGACGGGTCGTCACTGAGGTAGGATGCCACCCTGGAGATATAGAGCAGATATAAAAAAATTCCTACCACAGCTCCACAAAGGACAATGGTAGGAATTACAAGCCGCCGGGGAAATATTTTTTCCATAGGCTAAGTTTAATCTGTCATTAAAACAAAGTTAACTAAACGGAGCAATATTTCAATCCTTAACAGAATAAAAAATTACTATGTATCAATCAATACCCTGTCTCATAATCAAGATCGATTGCCGAGAGTCCCGGAGCCATCCATTTTGGCATTGCCTCCCCTTTTAGATAGTGGTTAAAAAACTGCATCATCCTTATCTGAAAGTCAACTTTATTACTCATCTTTTGTGGCCAGTGAATCTCCCCGGTGTAGTTTAGCAACCACACTGGTTTTTGAAGCCTTTTGAGTGCAACAAAATACTCTATTCCCTGATACCAGGGCACGTGCCCATCCATATCGTTGTGCATTATGAGAATTGGTGTTGTTACCTTGTCCATTGTAAAGAGCGGCGAATTCTCCATATACCTTAAAGGTGATTCCCAAGGGGTTTTCCCTATTCTGCTCTGCTGATGCTCATACTGGAAAGATCTGTTTAACCCTGTACCCCAGCGTATCCCTCCATAGGCACTAAACATATTCACTACAGGTGCTCCGGACTCAATTGCAGCAAAGAGAGTGGTTCTTGTTGCAAGATAGGCAACCTGATATCCACCCCAGCTATGTCCCTGGGCACCTATCCTTTTTGGATCTACAAAGCCCATATTGACAATAGCAGAGATTCCCGGCATCACGGCATTGAATGCACTCTCTCCGGGATATCCCTCTCTATAAACAACATCCGGATTAAAAATAACATACCCGTTACTGGTATAAAGATGGTAATCTATCGTAGAGCGGTGAGGTTCCGGAACTCTGTGCGAATATAGGGCGGAGGAGTTTTTATCATAGAAATTTACAATCATCGGATATTTTTTTGTAGGATCAAAGTTCTCCGGTTTATAGATCACCCCCTCCAGTTCCACTCCGTCATAGGAAGTCCACTTAACAAGCTCTGCTGTTCCCCAGATAAAGGTCTTCTGTTGAGGATTGGCATCTGTAACTCTTATAGGTTTTTTAAAGTTACCATCGGAATAGTGAATATCCGGGAACTCCGTAAAGCTCTCTTTTGTGAAGATATAGCTGTCACTTTTTTTGGCCTTTACCGGTGGTGACAGCATAAAATTACCCGAGTACAACAATTGAGGCTCCCTGTGCTCTCCCCAGGTTATGGAGTAGTATCCATCTGTTTTTGTTAAATTACTAAGCCCTGTCAATAGAAGCATTTGAGAAAGATCCAGCGAATCTGAATCTCCTCCACTGCTCCGGTATCTGTAGGTGATCTTTTTTGCCCTTCCGTCAAGTGTTAGGTTTACCGGCTTCTCTTTTGCCTGAGGATCAACTATCCAAATATCATAGCGGTCATTTACAAGGATATACCTGTCTCCTCTGCTCCATCCGGAAATTGAGTATGAAGATGGCCAATCCGGCACATCATTCTCCTGATCATATGCTATTACTGTAGAGGGGGTGGTTACCCTTTTTACCTCAAATGTAGTAGTAGAACAGGTAAACCACGAGCTGTCCGGAGCGCTATACCAATAGATATATTTTCCTCCAGGCGAAACTTTAACCGACCCATCTGCACCCTCCTTGACCAGAGCCGCTCTCTCGAGAAAAGTGTTAATTATGTAGATATCTTTTCTATCTCTTCCATTCCACATCTGCTCCATAAGATATCTATGATCTGAAATCCCGATTACCAGCGAAGAGTTTCCTTTATCTATCAGTATAGTTTCGGTCAGGTAATCGTTGGAAATTTTAAAAGAGTCTCCCTTCTCAAAAGTAAAAACGTGAAGATCGCTCTTTTTGGATTCGTTCTTTTTGTCTACAACCTGTTGAGTAAACTGCTTACCCTCCTTCCAGTTCCATATGTGTACCACCGGGAAGTCATCCTTTGCAATGGTAGTGTCCCTGACTCTGGCAACAGGTGCAACTCCATAGTATAGTCTGGATCCGTCGGGAGAGAAAAAGAGATCTCTTTGATCTGAAACTCCGCCGGCTATCTCCTTAACCTGCGAATCTCCCTCCTTAACATAGAGCTTGCCAGAAGATAAAAAAGATATCTTCCTGCCATTATCGCTGAGAGCAATTTTTGAGACCTTCTGTTTGCCACTCCATATGGTATCTGCACGCTCTTTCCCCAGTGACCGGAGCAACAAATCTGCTCCGTTTAAGAAGAGAATAACACTTCCCTCTTTAGAGAGTTTATAATCTGACGCTTTGCCCGCAAGAACTGACATTCCTGCACTCATACTTTCAAGAACAAGGGACGAATCTGTTTTGTGGTAAACCACAAAACCATCCCACCCCTCGGGCATAACAAAGGTTTTAACATTTTCTACGACCCTCTCTCTTCTATCTTCAATGAGATATATATTAAGAGAGCTCTTCTTGACCGTGCCCCTCTTATAGAGAAGATATTGTGACTTTGAGTCAAATGAGACTGACCAGGAGGAGTCTGCCGAAAAGAGTTCGACGCCCTTATTGTTATAAAGCTTAATTGTAGAACTTCCCTTCCAGGGCTCCAGTTTAACGGCGACATAAGATCCGTTTGGAGATATCTCCCTCTCTGTTATTCTACTCCATTTTACTACATCTTCTATTGTCATCTGCTTTTTTGCAGCCATCTCTGATGCGGCATTTTTTGACCTCTCTCCTTTTCTGTTGCCGGTTTTACTCTGAGCCCCTGCGTTGATTATGGAGCTAATTACCAGAAGTGCCGAAACTAAGTAACATTTTATCATAATCTCTATTTTAAAGGTGAATCTAAACGCTTTTTAGTTGCTAAAATACCGAAATTCCTATATCGGTTGTAAATTGTTCCAGAGTTGCTATACCTCTGTAAGAGTTTCCGTTACTGTTAAGCTCCGGGCTCCACACCGCAATGGCAAGCCTCCCCGGGATAATCGCCACGACACCTCCGCCGACACCGCTCTTTCCCGGCAATCCCACCCTGTAGGCAAAATCTCCCGACTCATTGTACAGACCACAGGTGAGCATAAGGGCATTCATCCTCTTTGCACTTCTGGGGCCGACAACTTTTTGTCCGGTAATTGGATTAACCCCGGAGTTGGCCAGAAAAAGGAAGGAGTTGGCAAGCTCTTTAGTGCTCATACTTATGCTGCACTGGTTACAATAGATATCAATAATTGTCTCTACTTCATTTGAGATATTTCCAAAACTCTTCATAAAGTTTGCCAGGGCAACATTCCTGTGTGAGTGCTCCAGTTCCGATTTTGCAACCTCTTCATTGTAGCAGATATCCTGGTTGCCACATATCTCTCTTACAAAATCCAGGATTGCCTGTTTTGGATTGGGGTAGAGATCAATAAGCATATCGGTGACAACCAATGCGCCTGAATTAATAAAAGGGTTTCTCGGTATGCCTCTCTCCTGCTCAAGTTGTATAAGCGAGTTAAAGGCCGTTCCAGAGGGCTCCCTGCCTACACGCTCCCACAGTTTGTCTCCCAGATAGCGGCTTACCATTGAAAGCGCAAAAACTTTGGAGATACTCTGGATGGTGAACTTAACATCGCTATCTCCTATGGAAAACTCTCCTCCATCAAGGTCGCAAACGGATATGGCGTATGATTTGGGATCTATTTTGGAAAGAGCCGGAATATAATCTGCCACTCTCCCGTCACCGGTAAACTCCAGAAGGGAGTTATATATTTTCTCGATAACCTCTTTATAAATCATTAGAAGCTTTTTATCCCTAAATCCGATATCTGAATATTTCAAAACAAAGATATTCAAATAAGATAAAATATTTACTCGTATAAACCCTCTTTTTTACTATATTGCGAATAGGTGTCAAATTAACATTTAAAGATATGAGAACTCCTGTTTTAGCCATTTTATCTATTTCTGCTTTAATGTTCTCTTGCAATAAGAGTGCAGATAACAATGCAGATAAAAACGAAGTGAAGGATCCTGTAACAATTCTTCTTACCCCTGCCCAAACACAAGTTGTGACAAGTGGAAACATTAACTCTATAAAGCTCTTTTCTGATATCGCCACAGAAGAGCTCGCTGCAGGTAAAAGTGCAAATACTATCATTTCGCCGTTGAGTCTCTATATCGCTTTGGGAATGGTATGGAATGGGGCAGATGGTTCTACAAAAGATGAGATTCAAAGATTTCTCTCTCTGGAGGGAGTCTCCGAGGATGAGGTAAACCACTTCTTTAAAAAAATGATAGAGACACTTCCTGTTACTGATTCAAAAGTAAAGCTTTCGATAGCAAACTCTATATGGCATAATAAGAGTCTTTTAGTTTATGCTGATTTCAAGAAAAAGAACAGTGACTTTTTCTATTCATCAATAGAGTCTCTTGACTTTGCAAGTCCCTTATCTGTAGGTATTATCAATAAATGGTGCTCAGATAAAACCAATGGAATTATAGATAAGATAATTGACCAGATTAATCCGGAAGAGGTTATGTTTCTAATAAACGCCCTCTACTTTAAAGCTCCTTGGAAAACCCCTTTTAAGCCATCTGAGACAGTTGCCGCACCATTCTATCCCGAAGGCAAAGCGGCTGTTAATGCACAGATGATGTCTCTATCCGGCACCTTCAGGTTTTTTGAATCTACCGGCTTCAAAGCACTAACACTCCCTTACGGAAACGGAGCCTTTAGTATGGTTTTAATCCTGCCTCAGGCAGGAAAGAGGGTAACAGAAGTGGCGAGTGAACTTAAGCAGCCTGCTACTTGGGTGTCGGTTCTTGGAAACATTACAGAGTCTAAGGTTTTTGTTAAGATTCCCAAATTTAAGTTTGAGTACAAAGTAGAACTGGATAGCTATCTCAAAAAATTGGGTGTGACTAAATCGTTCAACCCTGCTGAGGCCAACTTTACAAAGATTGCAAATGTAGGAGCCCAAAAGTTATATATCACCAGAGTGCTCCAAAAGGCAGCCATAGAGGTGAATGAAGAGGGAAGCGAAGCTGCAGCGGTAACTGCAATAGGAATCGGAGTTACATCTGCCCCTGTAATGAAGGAGTTTATCGCAGATAGGCCTTTCATCTTTACAATAATAGAAAACTCCACCGGTACCGTGTTGTTCATAGGTAAGGTGGAGAATCCTGCTCTAGGCAAATAGATATCTGCCTAAATAATAATTTCTTACTCTTTTACTTTAAGCCTGGCGCCGGCATCCTCTTTAACGGCTCTTTTCCATCTTTCGCTGTAACCCGGTTGTGTTGGAGATGCCGGAATACCTCTTCCGCTTCCATTATCCATAAAACAGCCAGGTGAGTTCTCCTTCTTAACGTTTCCGTCAATAAATTTCACCAGCAGATACCTGTCCAGTTCAACCCAATTATTAAATAGTTGTTGAGCAGTATTAACCGAGAAGTCGGTAAGGAATTCACGTGCTTTCGCAGGAGACTCTTTTAGGATTGCAAGGGCAGCAGCATCAATTGCAGGAACTATATCCAGAGAGGTAAGTTCGTGTTTGTCAGCAGCCTTTTTTACTTCCGGGGCTATGAGGTCGTATCTGAGATATGCAAAATTTGTTACTCTGTTAAAGATCCAGAATGCAGAGGTTGGAGAGTAGGTTGTCATATTGCCGTTTCCTACACGGAAGCACTCAGGAACCCTTACAGATGACGAGTATATTGGTGTGAGAGCAGATGTTGCAGCATCGTCAACCCCAAACCATAAAATTCCACCTATCTCATCGGGAAGCCAACTTCTTGCCTGGCCAAGAAACCAGAAACCTGTCTGCTGAGTGGCAATTGCCCTTTCGTTTGTATATTTTTCTCCATCAACAGAGAACGACATCGGTCTCCATCTGTATGGCAGAGCGTGGCCACCGGCTCCGATATCTTTAGTCATATCCAGCTCTGTACCCTCATAATGGTCACGCATAGCATCTGCAACCATCTTAACCGAAACCTTCTCTTTTGGTTTAATATATAGAGGCATCCTGTTCTTTGCATTGTGACCCATTGCATAGTCCAGATAGTCTGTGTATGGCTTATCTCCAATAAAACCGCCACCCAGGATGTTAAATGCAGCCCATACTCTGGCCTCACAACCTCTCATCCCTCCAAAAGAGAGTGGAGCATATGTGTCGGAGAAGCTGAAATCCTTATCTGAACCTTTGTATAGACCATTTTCACGAGCAAAAGCGATTACATCGGGTGAGTAGAGGCAATTTTCCGGGTCATTTTTTGGGAATGTTGTAATCCTGGCCTGGTTTGCGTGTGCAGATATATAGCCGTCCGGGATTCTAATTGCTACCCAAACAGCCCCTTTATTGACATTCTTTCCATTAACAATCTTTGTCCCCTTGCCAATAATCTCAAGGATCCACACCTCATCTTTGTCTGCAATCGAGATAGACTCTCCCGAAGAGTAGTATCCGTACTCCTTTACTAAATCTGTCATAACCTTGATTGCCTCTCTGGCCGTTTTGGCCCTCTGAAGAGTAATATAGATGAGGGAGCCGTAGTCCATAATCCCGGTAGTATCTACCAGTTGATCCAGACCTCCGTATGTTGTCTCACCAATTATAAGTTGGTGTTCGTTCATATTTCCGACCGTTGTGTATGTTTTTGGGACCTGAGGAATCTCCCCGAGATACTTTCCTGTATCCCATTCGTAAATTTTTAACATTGTTCCGGGTGCAAAGCTTGCCCCCTTTTTAAAGTAGAGCTCTCCGTAAAGCTGGTGTGAGTCTGCAGAGTAGGTAACCATAACCGAGCCGTCTTTTGAAGCCCCTTTTGTTACTAGAATGTTCGTGCAGGAATCTCCTCGGTTGGGAGCAGCTAGAATAATAACTGCCGTAAGAATAGTTGTTAAAATCTTTTTCATCCTTTAATGTTTTACAATTATCAATTAATCAATATATAAAGTATTCATAAGTGAATTTCACAAATATAATATTAATTTTGTTGAAAAATAATCTCATATGTTTAGGAACATCAGAATAGGCCTCACTTTTTTTGCATCACTGCTATGTACGTTTGCTGCGGCCCAAAATCAGACTCAGGAGAAGAAAAATCCGGTTGAAATTGCTGCAGAACAAGCAGATAGGCTGCAATTGGATCTTAAACTTGACCATCGCCAACACTTCCTTGCAGACTCAGTCCTTCAGAAAAACATTGCAGGGGTTATGAATGAGTTTGAAGCAATGCAAAAGGCAGGAATGCAGAACTCAGAAAGCTATAGAGATGTTCAGCTTAAATGGGTTAGAAAAACCGAAGATGCTTTTGAAAAGTTTATGTCAAACGAGCAGTTTGAAAGATATCTCAAGATCTCCGGTGTCTCTTCAAAAGAGCGAAAAAAGAGGGCAGAGAAAAAATAGTCTATAACTTTACAGGAACCGCTTTTCTCTCTTTAAAGTGGGTGATGTATCTGAACCCACAACCCTTAAGTTGATAAAGATAGTATTCAAACTGCTCACCTATTCTTTCGCTGGTGTGAGCATCCGAACCAATAGAGACAAATTCTCCTCCCAACTCTCTGAATCTTTTAAATATATTTATATCCAGAATGGGTGTCTCTCCGTTTCTGTATCGGTATGTATTGGTGTTAATCTCCATAGATTTTCCATTGTAGGATAAGCTCTTAAGAATAGCATCAAATTTATCCGGGAACTCTCTGTAAAAGAGAGATCTTGTAGTATAGGGAGCATATCTTGCAATGTAATCGTAGTGGCCAAGTATGTCAAAATCGGGATAAAGTGAGGTTAGCTCAAAAATCAGCTCCAAGTACCTTCCATAGGCCTCCCTCTTTTGGAGGGATTTATAGTACTCTCCTTTATATGGGTCCACGCCATCTACAAAATGGATTGATGCAATTATGGTATCAAATTTATAGTTTGACAGATACTCCCTCGTCTCTTTAAGATTTTCCGGCTGAAGGCCAATTTCGACTCCCGAAAGCAGTTCTACTTTGCTATAATGACGGTGCAGCTGAGCCTCTCTTTGCTGCTCTGCAGGATCAAATGCAAACCTCATATCTCCGTCCGGAGTTTTAAGATCCAGGTGATCTGTAAATGTTAATCCTGCCAATCCAATCTTCTCTGCAGCCACCATTGCCTCCTTAATGGTCATTGAGCTGTCCGGAGAGAAGTTGCTGTGTGTGTGTGAATCTACTACTGCTGCCATAAAACTACGAAAATGTTATGAAAAAATTCATAAAAAAATTCCAGATGGTAACAAATGCAGTGGCTGCCAGTTTACTAAGGTAGAATCTCAGTTTTGACTCCCTTGCAAATGCGGGCAGTTTTACCTGCTCCAAAAGAATATAGAGAATAAGAGTGTTTATTGCCAATCCGATAACCGATATCCCCAAAAAAGTAAGGTACTCGCGAGCAATTTCCGGATCGATGCTGGAGAAGGTCCAGATGCGGTTAAGGTAGTAGTTTGATGTTGCAGCTGTAAGAAATCCTATGCTATTTGCTATGTATTTGTTTATACTAACCCTCTCTTTAAGGACCCAAGTGACAAGGAAGTCCACAAAGAGGCCAGAAAGACCTACTAAAGCAAATATTAAGAATTGTTCTATCATTTTCCCAACTGAGCAACTTTCCAATCCTTACCACTCTTCACCAGGACCAATCTATTCTCGATCCCGTTTGGAAAGCCACTAAGGATAACCCTGTAAACAACAACCATACTATCTCTCCCGGGCCCGTGCTCAACTTTTGTGATCTCAGATTTTATGGCCGAAGTCTGTTTAATGATCATCTCTTTAACGCCGGATTCCAAAGTCTCTATGCTTTTAAGAGATGAGCGAAGCTCTTCGCCCAGTTCGGATGTGCAGTAACCGGCAGCCCTCTCATAATCAATCTTGAAATATGAGTCTAAGAAAGCTCCGGCACTTGCCCGGGCACTCTTCTCATCTTGTGAGCAGGAGATGGTTATGGCTAGAAAAATTAAAGCTGCTGTAAGTTTAAAAAGTTTTATTCTGGTCATAATATTTTATTTATCAATTATCCAAAGTTACCACAGTGATTCCGGAACCCCCCATCTGCAGATGTTCATCTCTAAAGGAGGCTACCCCACCCATAGTTTTAAGGTATTTTCTCAGCTCCTCTCGAAGGATACCGTTTCCTTTACCGTGCAATATTTTTATCTCTGCTACCCCTACCATAACAGCGTCATCCACAAATCTTGTAACAGAGTCGATTGCCTGTTCAAGCCTCTCTCCCCTGATGTCAATGGATGGTTTAAAATTCAATTTTCGCTGTGTTATATCTTCACTCTCCCGCACAGAAAAAACTCTTAAAGAGCTGCCCTTAAGGATTCCTGTGTACTCTTTATTTGAGATTCTCTCAATTTTATCCTTTGATAATTTGCTGATTACTGACCCGATTGCTACACTTACCGTGCTGCCCTCTATCTTTAGAATCTCGCCTATTAGATCTCCCCCTTTGACTCTAACTTTGTCTCCGCTCTTAAGTGGAAGATTATCCTCCTTGACTGCAGGAGTATTTGCAGATACTTTCGGATTTAGTACCTCCCTATCTCTCTTTCTCTCCTCACGTCTCTCCTTTCGCTTTAATAGCTGATCCATCTTAGCAGCAATTTTTTCATCTGTACTGTCTGCCGAGACCTTCTCAATCTCCTTACTAAAATCGGTAAGTCCTCTCCTTGCCTCTTTAGTTCTCTCCTTCTCTGCCTGACTCTCCCGTATTTCACGAATTGTCGCCTCTATTTTCCTGTTCGCATCATTTATGAGATTTGTCGCCTCCTCCCTTGCCTGCTCTACAATTTTTTTTCTGATCAGCTGAATCTCTGTAAGCTCTTTCTGATATTTGTCGGTTATGCTTTCAAGGGTTTTGTCAGTAGTTTTGATCTTTGCCAGACGCTCCTCCCAAGCCCTTCGGTTTTTTGCAATTTTTTTAAGATGTCGCTCCATATCCACGAAGTCTGTCCCTGCCCTCTCCTCTGCCTTTTTGACCACATCTTCGCTAAGTCCAATTTTCCTTGCCAGTTCAAATGCAAATGAGCTCCCGGGTACACCTGTCTCCAGTTTAAAAAGAGGTTTTATGTTCTGAACATCAAACTGCATCCCTCCGTTAATAACCCCCCTGCTGCCGCTTGCATAAAATTTAAGGTTTCCGTAATGTGTTGTTATAACCCCGAAACATCCTCTCTTCTCTATTTCGTTTAAGATTGCCTCTGCAATCGCCCCTCCCGCTGTTGGTTCCGTTCCAGCACCAAACTCATCTATGAGAATCAGACTATTTTGTGTTGCCTCCTCAAGAATATTTCTCATATTATTAAGGTGAGAGCTATAGGTGCTCAAATCGTTCTCTATTGACTGCTCGTCCCCTATATCAATAAATATCTTGTCAAAAAGGGTCAGCTCGGAACTCTCGGAGGCGGGAATAAGAAACCCGCACTGAAGCATATACTGAAGCAAGCCTACGCTTTTTAGACAAACAGATTTTCCCCCGGCATTTGGTCCTGAGATTAAAAGTATATGTTTGTCTCTGTTGAGAGATAAAGTAAGTGGAACTATCTCCTTTCCCTCTCTCTTTAGGGCTTTCTCCAGAAGCGGATGCCTTGCATTTTTAAGGTTTATCTCCCTGTCGGTTGAGATAACCGGTTTACCTGCTCCCATTGATATTCCAAGCCTTGCTTTTGCCCAGATAAAATCAATTTTGGCAAGTAGCTCCGAAGATATGAGCAGGTCATCTCTGTAAGGTCTGAGGAAGTCAGAAAAAGCTATCAATATCCTGAGAATTTCGCGTTGTTCTGCAAACTGCAACTCCTTAACCATATTATTTAGCTCAACTATCTCAATCGGCTCTATATAAAGGGTCTTACCCGTTGCTGATTCATCTACTACAAATCCCGCAATTTTTCTTTTATTTGCTGCAGAAACGGGTAGCAGCATCCTTCCATCTCTTACTGTTACAGATGAGTCTATCTCAATTATTCCCTCTTGTTGTCCCTTTTTAAGAAGGGTTGTTATTCGCTTTGATATCGTGCTCTCTTTATCTCTTATAGACCTGCGGATTGATTGAAGCTCTTCGCTGGCACTATCTTTTATCTCTGAGAACCTGTCCAGTAAAGAGTCGATACGTCTTGTAACCTCCGGGAAAAGGAGAATAGGCTCTGTAAGTTTTTTTAAGTAAGGATAGCTCCCATCCTTACTGCTTTTAAAAAACGCAATAATTTGCCTGAGGGTCTCAAGAGAGACTCTAAGTTTCGAAATTGCCTGTATATCCAAATAGTATGAGTCGTGTTCCAACTGAACCAGAGAGGCTGTTGTATCTACATATCCGCTATCCGGAAATCCCGACTCCAGCATAGTAATTACCCTCATCTCATCTGCAAGAGACAACATCTCTGTCACATCCTCTACCGAGTTTGAGAAAGGGGCACTCTGTACCATTCGTTTTGCAGATTCGGTTGAGCAGAGAACTTCGGCCATAGACCTTATTCTGTCAAAACCAAGCTTCAGTTCTGTTCTCTCTATAATTGTCATAACTCTTAAAATCTCTTTTGGAATAAACATCCCTTAAGGTGCCGGCTTATATGAACTCTCAATACAGATCCTCAACTCGGTAATGCTGCTTATCTTCTTAATCTCTCCATTTCTTACAAAGGATATCTCTCCCGTCTCCTCCGATACAACTATTACACTTGAGTCGCTCTCCTCCGAAATGCCAACAGCAGCTCTGTGCCTCATCCCAAAATTTGCAGGTATGTGGGGGTTCTCGGAGATTGGCAGGGTGCACCTTGCTGCAACAATTTTTTCTGCAGCGATGACCATTGCGCCATCGTGCATTGGAGCGTTTTTGAAAAAGATGTTCTCTATGAGACGCCTGCTTATTCTTGCGTCCAACTTGTCTCCACTCTCAATAACATACTCCAGTGAGGAGCTTTTTGCCAGGACAATAAGAGCACCTGTCCGGGATTCAGACATTCTTCTGCAAGCCTGTGTTATCTCGTTGAGCTCCTCGTTTGAGATGGGTTTTCCCTTTGTACCGAATATAAAATTCAAAACTCTAAGGTTTTGGCTGGAGTCCATATATCTTGTTCCTATACGGAGTAAAAAGCGTCTTATCTCCTGCTGAAAAAGGATAATGAGAGCAAGCACCCCCACTCCAATAACCTGTCCAAGTATTGCGCTGAGTAGACTCATCTGCAGAGCCTTTACTACAAGCCATATAAAGTAAAAAAGAAGGATACCGGTAAAAATATTGAGAGCTGCTGTCCCCTTTATAAGCTTATATGCCTGATAGATGAGCAGTCCTACCAGTGTGATATCTATAATATCTATCAGCTCTATTTTTATGAAATCAAACATAATTATCCTATACGCAAACTTAATCTATTTATTCAACAAATGCTAATGTAGCAACGCTTAGACGTACTCCATCTGCCTTGAGAATCTCCAATCCGCAGGCTTCGATAGTTGCTCCTGTTGTAAGCACGTCGTCTACAAGCAAAATATGCATACCCGTAAACCTATGAGGCTCTCTTAAAGAGAACGCCCCTTTTACTCCTCTTTGTCTTGAACTCTTATCCTTTGTTGTCTGAGTAGATGAGTATCTACTCCTTACAAGAACTCCCTCCACCAGCGGTTTCCCCAGCTCTGCAGAGAGCACTTCTGCTATTACAGATGCCTGATTAAAGCCTCTCATCCATCTCTTTATCGGGTGCAGAGGAACCGGAACTATAAGGTCAACTCCACAGAAAGCCAGGCTCTCTGCCATCCTTCTTCCCAGAATCTTTGATAGATATCTACCGAGAGATAGCTGGGATGAGTATTTAAACTTATGTATCACCGACCTCCACCTGCTCTCCCGTCTGTAAAATATAAGAGAGGCAGCAGCTACCAGCTCAATCCTCTCTCTGATTAAAACCTCGGCCGGATTATCTCTCCAGCTCCAAAAGTATGAAAGTGGTAAATCTGAAAGACACCTAAGGCATATATGACTCTCACCTCCAACCAACAACACTCCACACACAGGGCATACCTGAGGAAAAAACAGATTTAAAAACCCCATTATCTACTCTATTAGTTTAACATCTAACGCCTTAGTAGCCTGTATGTCATTTCTTAACATACTCTCAATCCTCCCTCTCTGGAAATAGTACCTGCTAACAATCTCCTCTTCCAACAGCGGTTTAATCTCATTTACCGCCCTTCTCAACACATCTGTTTTGCCAAGTTTCAATTTCTTTTCCAATTGTGCTATCTCATCCTTCATTCCATCATAAATTAACTCTCTCTTAGCTGTTAAGAGCAGCTTATCGAACTCCACCTCAGATGCAGTTCTGTAGTCAAACTCCTTTGAGGAGGCCCACTGTACAAAATCTTCAAACTCTTTATCGGTTAAAGAGAACTTAGAAGGAGATTCAATACCCTCTCTGTTCTTAAAGTACTCTATTGAGTAGTCGTGAATAATCTCTTCAAAAACCATTGCTACAGCCAGTCTGCTAAAAATTTGAGGCTCCAGCCGAACATCGGGAATAATGCCCCCTCCATCATATACTGTCCTACCCTTAACAAGTGTCTTAAACGGACGAATGAGAGAGTCGGGTATTACACCAATACTACCATCCTCGTTCCTCTGAGCGTAATCTATTGCCTGAACACATCTTCCGCTAGGTGTATAGTATTTTGCTGTGGTTACCTTGATTTTATTATTGTATCCTACATCTCTGATAGATTGAACAAGCCCCTTTCCAAATGTTCTTGTCCCTACTATGGTTGCTCTGTCAAGATCTTGTAACGCCCCGGCCACAATCTCAGATGAAGATGCAGAGGATGAGTTTACAAGAATTACCAGCGGAAGATTGATATCTACAGGTTCACTTTTTGTGTGGTACTCAATATCTGCCTGCCTGAATTTACCAAGTGAAGATACCACCTTTGTCCCCTTTGGTACAAAGAGAGATACTACATCTACTGCCTCATCCAGAAGTCCACCGCCATTACCCCTTAGATCTATAATTAATCTGTTTAGATGAGGGCTCTTTTTAAGCTCTATAAGAGCATTTTTTACATCTTTTGCTCCACCTATGGTGAATCCTGTAATTCTAATATAACCGACACTGTCGGAGAGCATCCCACTATATGCAACATCAGGAATATGAATCTTTTCTCTGACAATAACAATATCGGTTGTATCGCCTCCTCTTAGTTTTATTATTTTAAATGTAACTGAGGTGCCGGGAGTACCCTTCATCTTTGCACTACACTCATCTACTCTTAAAGGAGTCACAGATATGCCATCAATTTTTACTATCATATCTCCGGCAAAGAGACCTGCTTTTGAGGCAGGGGTGTTTTCATAAACCTCGGAGAGTAATACGGAGCTCCCCTCTTTTCTTATAAGCGCTCCAATCCCTCCGTATGAGCCTGTTGTAAGCAGCTCAAGGCTCTCTTTATCCTCTGCAGGTATCATTACCGTATAGGGGTCCAAAGACTCCAGCATAGCATCAATAGCTTTCATTATCAATTTTTCGGAGTCGATACTGTCTACATAAAGCAGGGATAACTCTTTGAGAACATTAATCTGCACATCAAGACTCTTCCCTATCTTAAAATTTGCAGACTGAGCATCTGCTCTGCCCTGCAGTAAGAGTAATAGCAGTGTAACTGCCGTAATCATAAACCTCTTCATCACTATCATAAATGTTATTAATTAATACAAAAATAAAGTTTTAGTATCTTTGATGCAATTAAAGTTATATGGATATTATTTTTGCTACCTCAAATTTGCACAAGCTAAACGAGGCAAAGGCGATTATTGGAGACCTCTTCTCTTTAATAACGCCTCGTGAGCTTGGAATCTACGAAGATATACCTGAGGATGAGGATACCCTCCAGGAAAACGCTATTTTCAAGGCGAGATATCTGTGGGAGAGGTGCGGCAAAGTGTGCTTTGCCGATGACACAGGGCTTGAGGTGGATGCCCTTGGTGGTGCTCCCGGAGTACGGTCTGCCAGATATGCCTCAGATGAGTGTGACTCCCGCAGGAATATGCAAAAACTTATCAAAGAACTTAATGGCATTTCAAACAGAAAGGCTAGATTCAGAACTATTGTTGCTCTAGTTATTGACGATAAAGTCTCACTTTTTGAGGGTCAACTTAAAGGCTCAATAATTAATAGCCCATCCGGGTCGGAAGGGTTCGGCTATGATCCCATCTTTCTGCCTGAAGGGTATACCAAAACTCTTGCCGAACTCACTTCCCACGAGAAAAATTTAATTTCCCACAGAGGTATTGCAATGAGAAAACTATCCGATTTTCTTAAATCGATGTTATAAATATTATGCCTGACAGCTTTCAACTAATTGTTCTTCATACTATAAAGCATAAAGAGTCCGGCATTATAGTCCAGGGCTACTCCAACAGAGCCGGACGGGAAACTTTTTTTCTTCGCGGAGCAGGTAAAAACAGAAGAGACTTAAATCTCTCCCAACTACACCCTTTAAGCGTACTGGATATAACGCTCTCCTCAACAAAACTCTCCGATATACCAATAATTAAAGAGTTTTCGCCAGCCCTTAAGGTTAACGCCATAAGAGGAGAGGTGTTTAAATCTGCAATTGCTCTTTTTATCAGCGAGCTTATTT
>JAUYTH010000157.1 GCA_030695165.1 Bacteroidales bacterium | reverse complement strand
GATAATATGTCTGTTAGCATTACAGCAGGCCCGCCTGCGTGAGTAATGATTGCCACTTTATCTCCTTTTGGTTTTGGGTACATAAGAACGGATGCCACTGTAGCAAGTTCCATTCTGCTGTAACAACGAATAATACCGGCTTTTCTGAAAAGTGCGGTAATTGCAACATCGGGGCTGGCCATTGCTCCTGTGTGAGAAGATGCCGCTCTGCTTCCGGCTTCACTGTATCCAGATTTAATTGCAGCTATTGCTGCACCTTTTTTAATTAAAGAACGTGAGTGTTTGAGCAGTTTTTCCGGCTTTGTAACACTTTCAATATAAAGTAGTTTGACGGGGGAACTTTTCCCGTGTACATAAGTCTCGTCCAGATGTTCAAGAATATCTTCAACACCAAGTTGAGCACTGTTTCCTACCGAGTAGACCGAGGAGAAAGTAAGCCCGAGTTGAATTGATGCTTCAATGATAAAGACAGCTGTGGCACCTGAACCTGAAATTACATCAACACCCCTGGAGTGAAGTTTTGGAATTGGTTTTGTAAAAACTCCAGAATACGAAGGGGTAAGTACTCCTATACAGTTGGGTCCAATAAGGGATGCCCCTGCAGAGTTAACAACTCTTACAAGCTCCTCCTCCAAGATTGCACCTTCAGGACCATCTTCGTGAAAACCTGCAGAGAATACTATTATTGCCTTACAAGATTTTTTACTGCACAGGATATCTGCTACTCCCGGGCACATTGAAGCAGGTATTGCCAGAATTGCCAGATCTACCTGAGGTAGTTCTTCAACGGAGCTGTAGCTTTTGATACCCTGAACATATTCGCTCTTTGGATTTACTACATATAATTTGCCGGAGTATTTTGTCTCCAGAAGATTTTTTAGAACATTTCCACCAGGTTTATGTGAGTCTTCAGATCCGCCAACAATTACAATGCTCTTCGGCGAGATTAACTCTTTAGTTATCATATATAATAATTTAGGGCGCAAATATAATAAAAAGTAACATAAATATCCATTTGTGCTTATAAAATTTCAATAAAATTTGAAATTGACTTATAACTGTTACTATTTTTGGTGTGTTTAAACCAGTATCTTTTTGAGTCATATTCAACATATCTGTAGGCTGAGTTTCTATCTTCCAAATCAAATATGGGATTGTGCAACTGTTCACCAAATCTCCACTGTTTAGAGAGTAACCCCGGACCGGTCCGATTAGAGAAGCCATTCTCCATCCAACATAATATTATGTGAATTAAAGCGTTTTGATAATTGATTTTTGCATAGTTGTAAAGATAGAGACCTCTGCTCTCGTTATTGATGTTATTCTCGGGACTGTTTTGACTGTAGTGAAGTGTGAAATGCTCTAAAAAATCCCTGTTCTCAAGCATAACCGACCGGAAACAACCTCTCCAGACCACATTATTGTAATATGAGTCAAGAATTTTTGAAAGAGCAGATGAGAGCCTCAATTCGTTAAATGAGATCCAGGGTGTCTCCAGTGCCTCGTAAGGTGGGGTGGGGGAGTATTTTATATTAAAAGCAGATGCATTCCTGGTCATCTCAGTCCCCGGCAGTAGTTTAAGCACCTCCAGCTGAATCTCGTGTGGATATAGTTCAATAAGCATCAGAGTATCATTAAGAATCTCTCTGTAAGTGTAGTGTGGAAGAGCAGCTATCAGGTCGCAATGCACCTCAAATTTGCCGAGAGATCTCAGAAAACGAACACCCTCTGCTGTATCCTTACTGCTACCAAATCTGTTACAACTTTTTAATACACTCTCTTCAAAGCTTTGAACACCCGCCTCAATGTGCAGCAAACCATTGGGAAGATCTTCAAGAATCTCTCTCAAATTCACATCCAGGAGTGAAGGGTGTACCTCCAGATGGAACTGAATATAAGGGCTGTATTTTTTGAATAATTTGAGAAGATGTGCAGCTCTTTTGGCATTAGCATTAAATGTTCTGTCCAGAATCCTTACCTCATTAACATTATGGTGCAAAATATTATCAAATCTTGATTCAAGGGACTCTAAAGGGATGTTGTCAACTTTTCTCTCATCGCCACTTATGCAAAAAGAGCATCGATTGAAGCACCCTCTGGAGGTCTCAATCTGCACAAATGGTTTGTTCCAGTCAAACAGGGGAGAGCTCTCCGGCGGGTTAAGCTGAGAGAAGTTAGCCACAATGGCAACTCCGTTGTCTATATAGAGACCCTGCTCATCTATATAACAGAATCCTGAGATATTAGAGTAGCTCCTTACACTCTCAATGTTCGCAATAAATTCAGGGAAAATATCTTCTCCCTCGCCTCGAAAAATGGCCTCTGTAAAACGGTTTTTATTTAAGAAATCTTTGTTATCTCCAAGAAACTCCGGTCCTCCGAGTATTATTCTAATATTTGGAGACAATGCCTTGGCTCTCTCAAGAACAGATAGTACCTTTTTGTGGTTGAAAAGCCATAATGTAGAGAGAATTATATCAGGAGAAAAATCAGAGATTTCTGTAAGATAATATGTTGTTTCTCTGTTAATTGAACCAGAAACAACTCTCCAAGAATGTATCTCCTCAATAGATTTTGATAATTGTGCGTGAAGAGCTGGTATTGCTAAAGATGAATGTGAGTATGAGGCATTTATGTCAAGCCATAAGATTCTCATTTTTATTCAAAGATAGCAAATTATCTCCGAAAGAGTAATTTTTAAATATAGTTCAAAATGACTACTTTTGGGAAATTTTTTGACAGAAGATGATTAATAGTATACTGATAAAGGGAGTAGTGCTGGATGAGAGATGCCAAGATGTTCTGATAGTTGATAATAAGATTGAGAAAATTGGAGAACGTATAGTTTTTGAAGCACATAAAGTAATAGACGGTAACGGAAAAACTCTTATCCCGGGGTTTGTAAACATGCATACACACGCAGCAATGACCCTGATGAGGGGAATAGGAGAGGATATGCACTTAAAAGAGTGGCTTTACAAAAAAATATGGCCTATAGAACAGAAGCTGAATGACGAACTGGTCTACTGGGGAACCAAGCTTGCAGCTCTTGAGATGATTAAATCCGGTACCACCTGTTTCAATGACCAGTACTGGAATCTGGATGCTGCAGTAAAAGCATCCTCAGAGATGGGAATAAGATCTGTCCAGCCGTTTGTAATCCTGGATCTTGGAGACAAATCCAGATGGAGCAGAATAAAAGAGGAGTGTTACAGTGCTTGGGAGAGATCCAAAGAGTGGGGTCCCAGGAACCGTTTTGCAATTGGCATTCACTCTCCATATAGTGTATCTGAAGAGATGTTGGTTTGGGGCACAAATTTCGCCAGAGAGAGAGGGCTTTTAGTTCATATTCACGTCTCAGAAACAGAGGGTGAAAACAGAGATTCTATTGATTTACACGGAGTCTCTCCCACTAAATTTCTGGAAAGAGCAGGAGTTTTGGGGCCGGATATTATTGCCGCCCATTGCCTTTGGATGGACGATGAGGATATTGAAATCTTCTCCAAAAGGGATGTAAAGGTTGTTCACAACATAAACTCAAATCTAAAGATTGCCTCCGGATACCGTTTCAGGTACCAGGAGTTTAGGGATGCAGGGGTAACAGTAACTCTTGGGACAGATGGTTGTGCATCTTCAAACAATCTGGATATGATAGAGACTATGAAGACAACCGCATTGGTTCAGAAGGCCTGGAGAGAAGATCCTACAGCTATGCCATTGGATGAACTACTTAATCTTGCAACCAAAAATGGTGGTTTGTCCTTGGGAATAAACTGCGGTGAGGTAAAAGTGGGTGCTCTTGCAGATTTAACAATTATTGATACAAACTCGATAGCCTTTACTCCAAATATAAATTTTAAGGCGAATCTTGTCTACTCTGCCAACAGCTCCTGTGTAGATACAGTGATATGTGACGGAAAGGTTTTAATGGAGGGTAGGAGAGTAGAGGGAGAGAGAGAAATTATAGACAATGTTAACAGGCTGTACAAAAAGCTTTTATAGAAAACAAAATAATATGTCAACTGAATATTTGAAGAAAATCGAAGAGGCTGCATCATTTATCTCCTCAAAGACAGGGGGAAAGACTCCCCTAGTAGGTATTGTTCTCGGTAGCGGGTTGGGAGAATTGGCAGAGAGAATTGAGAATAAAGTTGTTATTCCATACAGAGAGATTCCAAATTTTGCAATCTCTACCGCAATGGGTCACAAGGGTAATCTAATAGCCGGTAATCTTGGTGGTAAATTTGTAGTCGCAATGCAAGGCAGGTTTCACTATTATGAAGGTTATGGTATGGATATGGTTACACTCCCTGTCCGTGTAATGAAGCTTCTCGGTATCTCCTACCTTTTTGTCTCAAATGCTGCAGGCGGGGTGAACAAAGATTATAAAGTCGGAGATATTATGATAATCAGAGACCATATAAACTTAATGCCAAATCCACTAATCGGAGCCAATCTGGATAGCTTCGGTCCCAGATTCCCTGATATGACAAGACCATATGACAGATCTCTTATCGAAAGGGCAGAGAGTGTGGCAAATGAGCTGGGTGTAATCCTTAAAAAAGGGGTATATCTGGCAGGAACCGGGCCTACTTATGAGACCCCTGCAGAGTATAACTATTTTAGACTTATTGGCGCAGATGCTGTAGGTATGTCCACAGTACCTGAAGTAATTGTTGCAAGGCACTCAAACATCCCTGTTTTTGGTCTTTCGGTAATAACCAACGAGGCATTCAGTTTTGCAGATGACTTTGTAAATAATGGAGATGATGTTGTTGAGGCTGCAAATTCGGCTGCAGACAAACTGAGTGCTCTTGTGACAAAGTTGATATCCACACTTTAAGTTCTGTTTGCAATGAACCCTATTCCTAATGAGTACGCAGAGGTAGCTCTGGAGATCACAGAGTACTCACGTATGATGTGGAGCAAGGGATACGTAGAGGCAAACGGAGGGAATATCTCTGTCAGACTCTCTTGTGATATGATAATCTCTACCCCTACAATGGAGTCAAAGGGGAACTTAAAACCAGAAGATATGGTAATCTCCTCATTTGAAGGAGATAAAATTTACGGAAACAGGGCGGCCTCTTCCGAAATAAAAACTCATATTGCAGTTTATAAATCAAATCCACAGGCAAAAGCAGTTATTCACTCTCATCCACCTTATACCTGCTCTTTTGCTTTTACAGACTCTCTGCCATTTAACTTGATGAGTGCAGAGGCATTATTCTGGCTTGATAAAATGTGCGTTGTGCCATTTATAATGCCTGGGTCAGAAGATCTGTCAAATGAGATAGCGCTCCAGTGTAAAGGAAGTTCTGTTATTTTACTTCGAAACCACGGGTTGATAACTTGGGGTGAGGGTATAAAAGAGGCCTGGTGGAGAACAGAGGCGATGGAGAGCAACTGCAAAATTTCTCATATTATTAAAGAGAGAGGAGATACACCGGTAAATTTATCAGAGAGAGAGAGACTCTCACTGGAAAAGCTCAAAGATTCATATTTTAACAGACCTCAGTGATATGATTGATAATTTCTTTGGATATGACTCTGTTGATATTTCAGATGATGGAACTTCTGTAATTATTATTGACCAGACAGAGTTACCATCAAAGGAGCTCTTCCTCAATCTTAAAAATGAAGAGGATGTAGCTGAAGCGATCACATCACTCCGGGTTAGAGGTGCCCCCGCTATTGGAATAGCAGCCTCGTTCGGAATATGTGTCATTGTTAAAAATCTGCTACCTAAAGATTATACAGTCTACCTGTCTGAATTTAAAAGAGTATATGATATCCTTCTAAATACAAGGCCTACGGCTGTAAACTTAAGAAACTGTCTGGAGAGGTTAAAATCCACACTGAATATAATTATACAAGATGGCTGCACCTGTGTGGAGGAGATTCAGGAGAGAGTTCTGGAAGAGGCAAAGCTAATCAAGAGTGAGGATATTGAACACAATATTAAAATGGGAGAGCTTGGGCTCTCGTTGTTAAAACCCGGCTCTACTATTCTAACCTATTGTAATGCAGGTCACCTGGCCGTTTCAAGATTCGGATCTGCCCTCTCGCCTGTATACCTTGCAAGGAGCAGAGGAGTCACAATTAAGGTATTTGCCTGCGAAACAAGGCCTCTAATGCAGGGAGCTAGACTTACAACCTACGAGTTGCTTAGAGCCGGAGTGGATACAACACTTATTTGTGATAATATGGTAAGCAGCGTTATGTCCAGGGGATTGATAGATGCTGTTATTACAGGGTGTGACAGAATCGCTGCAAATGGTGATGTGGCAAATAAGATAGGAACCTCAATGGTTGCAATTCTGGCATCATACTATAAAATCCCTCACTATATAATAGGACCTTCAACCACAATCGACCCTGGATGTAAAAGTGGAGATGATATTGTTATAGAGGAGAGATCTTGTGCTGAGGTTACCGGGAAATGGTTTAAGAATCAAATGGCTCCCGAAGGGGTAAAAGTGTACAACCCGGCTTTTGATATAACACCTGCAAAGCTAGTATCTGCAATAATAACTGAGAAGGGTATCTTCCGCTACCCATATAATTTTATAATAGAAGAATGATTAAAAATATTGTGTTTGATTTAGGGGGAGTTCTTGTGGGACTCAACAGAGGTGCGTGTGAGGAGGCTTTCCGCAGAATTGGCTTTAATGACTTTGGAAAGATTCTTAACGAGTATATTCAGGGTGGATTCTTTCTTGATTATGAGAAGGGTGAGATATCAACAGAGGAGTTTATGAATATCGTAAGAAGTTACATAGATCCTCAGGTAAGGGAGAGTGTAACTGACCGGCAGATTATAGATGCAATGGGAGCTTTTTTGGAAGATATTCCAGATTACAAACTTGATTATCTCCTTGAACTCAAAAAAAAATACAGGCTATTTATGCTGAGCAACACCAATCCAATAGCAATAGAGATAGTTCGCCCCTTTTTTTTAACGAAAGGTATTCCGGTTGAGAGCTATTTTGAGAAGCTTTTTTTATCCTTCCAGATGAAAATGGTAAAACCTGATGATGAGATATTTGAAAGTGTTCTTGTAAGCTCCGGGATCATTGCATCACAAACCCTGTTTGTAGACGACTCACCTATGAATATAGAAACGGCAAAGAAGCTTGGTTTCAAAACACTGCTATTCAATCCTTCGGATTATTTAACGGATGAGGTTAACAAAATACTATGATTGAGAGTGATAAAAGAGAGGAGAGTATAAAGTTCATAAGTCTTTCCAGTGGAAGTAGCGGTAACAGTTATTATATAGGAAATAGTGAAGTGGCAATACTTATAGATGCTGGGATAAGTACAAAAAACATAAGAAAGAGACTATCTGAGCACTTTGTAAATATTGAATCACTGGATCTTGTACTTTTAACGCACGACCATTACGACCACATTAAGCATCTAACGACCCTGACCCTGCGGTACAATAAGCCTGTCTATGGTACAGAGGTGCTTTTACACTCCTTAGAGAGCCATTATCACACAAAAGATAAGCTCTCGGGATATAAGAAGAAACTTGAAAAAGAGATCCCGTTTATATTTAAGGGTGTATCTATTACTGCTTTTGATGTGCCTCACGACGCATCTGAGAGCCTGGGCTACCATATTGACTTTCTTGGAGAGCGTTTTACACTCATTACAGATTTGGGCAGAGTGACAAAAAGAGTAGTGGAATATTGTAAGATATCTCACAACATAATTATTGAGTCAAATTACGACAAATCTATGCTTGAAGGTGGAGGTTATCCCAAGGCTCTTATTGACAGAATAAGAGGGGGAAGGGGGCACCTTAGCAACGATGAGACATCTGAAGCAATTAAAGAGTTTTATCACCCTGGTTTAAAGAATATTTTTCTTTGCCATTTAAGTGATAACAACAACACCCCGGAGATTGCTTATGAGACCTCTTTAAGGTCACTTAGCGAAATCGGGGTGAATGTGGGAAAAGATCTTGAGCTTTTTTGTCTGCCCAGAAAGGATCACAAATGTTACTTAGTCTGAATCTTTGCAGATGGGATTAACTCCCGGAAGAATATGGCATTGATAAAAAGCCTTGAACTACCGAACCAGTAACCCCTGAAATTTGGAGTATCGCAAAAATAGATTGCTCCGTTTCCGGCGAGTATTGCCGGCAACCCTTTTAATTTTTCTCTGGTTGTATTTGGCAGATATCCGCTCTCTAAGGGTTTATCTGCATATATTGAAACAGTTGTTGCAGATGAAGTGCTCTCGGAGATTAATGTCCTTCCCCGTTTAAAAATAAACAGTTCATTTGATGATACGCCATAGAGTATCGGGGACTCTTTTGTAAAAGTTGCCTTTAAAATTACGCCGCTTATGTTTTCCACTCCTTGTGAGCTTACCTTAATATCTGCTACTCCAATCTCGTTTAAAGTGTTAAAAGATTGGTCTATTGCAATAAATGCATTTGATGGCACTAAACTCCAGCTTTTTAACTTCTCATTTACCTCTTTCGGGAGTCTGTAATTTCCACTTAAAACAATTGTGTTATATTGATTTAGATCAATCTCTGATAGTAACGAGGCATCAATAATTGAAGCAGGAATTGAATATTTATGGTCAAGAAGGTGCCATAATTCACCAATAGAGCCATATGATGCTCCTCTACCAACAATCAGAGCTATTTTCGGGATTGATACTCTTTTAAAATGGGCACTTCCAAGGTCAAACTCTACCCCGAAACTGCTTGTTACAGAGTAAATATCTGTTTCATTCTCTTTTGAAATTTGTGAGATAACTTTGTGAAGCTCTTCTGCATTTAATTGCTGACCCCTTACAGGAACCAAAATTGTGCCAACCGAGAGTGATATTTGTTTATCTCCTATAGTTGTGTTAAAAGGCTTATCTCCAACTCTTACGGCAATTCCACGGTAAAGAAGGTCATAAAGAATTTTATAGGAGTATAGATCATTTAATTCAAAGAGGTATGCTAGATTACTTACCGGAACATCTGTTTTAACTCTCTTTTTAACCTCTGTAATCTTATTGCCTATTAATCCATCTGTTGAGAAAAGCTCTTCATAGTTAAGATTCATTGCAAGAGGAAGCGTCCAGGCAGATACATCATAAAAAGTAGTATCTATGTAACTTGTAGTCTTGTCAAAGAGAGTTCGGATCAATCTGTACTCTCTCTGAGAGAGGGGTAGCACATAGCTGTTTTTAGAAGAGAAGCTCTTACCGTTAATTGTAATGTCCCTCTTTAGTTCGTAGAGATTAATTGAATGAGCAGTCAGAATTTTGTCCAACTCTTTTACCAATGATATGTTTGACCCGGATGTGATAACATATCCTTTTACAGCACCTTTTTTTGCCATATCTTGTGACTCTCTGTATGTATCGGCTTTGAATCTGTTGAGCTCCTGTCTCTTGTCAATTCCGGCATTTATAGCAGAGTAAGTGCAGAGTGCCTGATATCTTATGATATCGGTGAATTTTAACAGCACACCGTTTCTTGACTGAATATGTCCTCTCGAACTCGGTTGCTCATAAAGGATCCCTATTGCACCAAGCATATCGGGATATGAAGCCCCTTTTCCGGGATAGAAGTTATCGTATCCCTCTTTTGTGAAAAATAGTACTCCATCTTCGTTCATTGCTTTGGCGTGATATAGCGAAATATCCTCGGTCAGCTTACGGTTCAATTCGGGTGCAAGTGGATTAGTGCTGTTTTTAATTCCCGGAGAGAAATATGTTCCATTAGTACTTCCCTGTTCGTGATAGTCATTTACCAGAGTAGGGTGCCAATCCATAAAGATCTTAAGCCGGTGTCTTGTTTCGGGGTGCTGTACCAGAAGCCAGTCTCTGTTAAGATCAAACCAGTAATGGTTACTTCTTCCACTCGGTGCAGGCTCACGAAACTCCCTTGAGAATTGATCCAGAACATTTGAGTAGCTTCGGGCTGAGTTAAC
>JAUYTH010000146.1 GCA_030695165.1 Bacteroidales bacterium | reverse complement strand
AAGGAAAAGATCTTATAGTTGCTATGAGTATTCCTGCAGTCAACGGGACTGCCACACAAAGACTCAATATGGCCGAGATGACAAACAGAGGTATAGAGCTTGAACTTGGGACCTCAATGAAACTCAAAGATAACGATATAGTATGGGCAGGGAACTTAAACGTCTCTTATAACAAAAACACAATTGATAATTTGTTTAAAGCAACCTACTCTGCTTACGAACTCTATGCCGGTGGCACCTCTGCCTATGTTCAAGGCTACGATGCAAATACTCAGTGGTCATTTAAATATGCAGGAGTAGTAGACAAAGGAGTGGCCGGAAGTCCAAACTGGCAGCCGGTTGTTCAAGGTAAAGGAGAAGATCTATATGACTTTACAGGATGGACACCCGGGGACGGACGGGATTATATGCTAAATATGGGAACAAAAGTAGCTCCGTTTGCAATGGGATTTTCAAGCTCATTCAAGATTTACGATTTCGACATCTCTTTTATAGTAACCGGGAAATTCGGACACGTATTTAAAGGATTTACATTCAACTACCCGAGTATGGCAAGCGGTAATGCTTTGCCGAACAAACTTTACAGCGAAATTTTAAATTCGGACCCTATGGAGAGAGTTCCAATACCTTTTGGTAAAGCAGAACCACGTTACTACTTCTGGGATAGATTCTATCCGGAACTTGACTATCGGGTTCAGAATGCAAACCATATAAGAGTTCAGGAGCTAAACATTACCTACAATATGCCTAAGTCTCTTGCAACCAAATTAGGTATAGGCTCGGCTAAATTTTACGCTCAGGCAAACAACCTGGGTACTCTCTCAAACAACAAGTATAATGAAGATCCGGAATTCCCTCTGGGATCTCTCAGGCCACAAGCCTCCTTCACCTTTGGATTAAATTTAGGATTCTAAAAATTATAGGTTATGAAAATATTAAAATATATAGTAATAATTGTAAGCGCCACACTGTTTTTAAGTTCGTGTGATGACTTTCTGGATCAGAAACCAAGTAAAAACACCTCCTTGGTCCCGACTACTGCAGATCAGCTGGAGTATCTTCTTAACAACTATGCCAGCTTCTATCAGGAGGGTAATAGGACAATCATATATAGCTCAGATGATTATGGATTACAAAAGGAGCTCTTTGATGCCAAATCTACTGCTTATGGAGTGGTAGCTGCAATATTTGGAACCTGGGACACAGAGTTCTTACCATTTGACACAAGAGAGGGATTCTGGTCTGGAGAATATCGTAAGATATTCACTGCCAATATGGTGTTAAGCAACTTGCCTAAGGTAAGCGGAACAGATGCTCAAAAAGAGAGACTCACTTCTGAGGCCTATTTTATAAGGGCATACAGCTACTGGACACTTGCCCAGACATACTGTCTCCCATACACTACGGCGAACAAAGGTGAGCTCGGTTTGGTGTTAAAACAATCTACAAGCTTTGAAGAGCCCGTGGAGAGGGCAACTCTGGAGGAGACATACGCTCTTATAGAGGCAGACCTTGCAGAGGCACTCAAGAATACTACTAAACTGGAGATAGTTAATAACAAATTCAAATCCTGGAGAGCAAGTAAGGCTGCTGTGAACGCTTTTGCTGCAAGGTATTACCTCAACAGAAATGACTACACCAAAGCACTTACTCACGCAGATGTTGCCCTAACCGAGCACAATGTAATGATGGATTATAATGTAAATATGCGTTACAGCAGTATCATATCTAATGTAACTGTAGGCGGTGTTCCAACCAGAATTTGGTACCCTTATACTCACGATAACCAGAGTGACTTTACAGATATGCTGGAGTGGAAAGAGCACTACTACTTTAGGATGAATTATCACGAAAGTTGGTGGTATATCCCGAGTACACAGCTTCTTGCAATTTATGATAAGACTTATGATCTTAGATATAAATATCATATGGTAAAGAACTACTCCTTTGACAGAGGTCTTACCAGCCCGGCCTTCGAATATCCCGGTTACATATTCTTCTTTAAAGATAGAATACCTTCGGGACCTACAGTTGCAGAGATGCTTCTCATAAAAGCGGAGTGTCTTGCACGTCAGAACAAGGTTCCCGAGGCAATGAGTGCAGTGAATCTGCTCAGGGCTAAAAGAATGGATAAAAATGCACCATCTGCAACGATTAATCTCTCGGCAACCTCTAAGGATGATGCTATTGCAAAAATTCTTCAAGAGAGACGAAGGGAGATGCCATTCACCCAAAGGTGGAATGATATCCGCAGGCTTAACAGCAACGAAGATGCAGGTGACGATATAGGCGCAATAACTCGCAGCTTTTATGGGTTTACAAGTTCGGCAATATCTGCTTCATTGGGGTTAAATACCTATACTCTTCCAAAGAACTCAAGAAGGTATGCCGCACCTATCCCTAATACAGAGATACAGAGCAGCAATGGGGTTATAGTTCAGAACACCTACTAAGGTAAATTTAAAAGGGGCGTTCAAACCGCCCCTTTTTTTTAATAAAACAAATTATGAGACAGATATTTATTATTCTCTTTACATTGATTAGCGCGCTCTCCTACGGCCAAATTAGCGGCAGGGCGGCAAAAGGGCCGGTAAACAGGGACACTCTTGCAAAACTTGAGGCCATTGTGGTTGCCAATCCGGCAAATGCTGAGGCACATTCAAAATATATTAACTATGTCGGAATTGATAGCGAAGAGTTGGTTAAGCAGTACGAAAAATGGGTAAAAGAGTTCCCAAAATGTGCAACAGTTCCATTCGCACTTGGAGAGGCCTATGCAAAGGTTGAGAGTCCAAAGGCAAAACCGTGGCTGCTTAAAGCGGTGGCCACAGATCCAAAATTTGCCAGAGCCTATTACTACCTTTGGATTGATGGGGAGAGGTGGGGAGACTTTAATGCCTCCAGAGAGTATCTGCGACTAGCAATGGAGAGCGACCCCTCAAGCCCGGATTATGCCTTCTACTACAGAAGCAGCTTCAAAAACATAGATACTGAGCGATATAAAAAGGGGATGTATGAGATGCCAAAACTCTTCCCCGGACACGAAAGAGGGGCGCAATCTCTCTACTGGCTTGGTCTGTTTGTGAAAGATAATGGCGAAAAATTATCTATATATAAATATCTCAAAGAGAACTTCCCTCCCGGAAAATCAAACTGGAGCTCAAGCGGTATGTACGACTACTTCTATCTTCTGCTGGAGAGTGAGCCTTCAAAAGCACTGGAGCTTGCAACCGAACTGGAGGGAGTCTCTACAAGAGAGAACGATAAAAAAAGCTGGGGTGTAAGAGTAAAGCTTGCACAGGATCTTATTAAGATAAATTCCCTCGTAGCAGAAAAGAGATTTGCAGATGCTAAACTTTTAGCCGATGTGCTTATCCAGGAGAGAAGGTCTGCAGCAGCGGCTATGATAGCACTTTTAAAGGCAGAGCTTGCAGACAAGTCGGGTGAGACACCATCTGCCTACAAAAACCTTGTATCATTCTATGCGCAAACTCCGGAAGATGACATTATGAAAGCCCTGGAGATGTATGGAAAAAAAATGAACAAAGGGAAAAAAGAGATAATTTCAGATATCTGGCAGATAAGAGACGCCGCTGCTGTTGCTGCCACTCCATTCTCGCTGGAGCAGTATTTCAAGCCGGGTAGAGCCTCCTTGGGAGATTTCAAAGGGAAGGTTATTTTGCTCACATACTGGTTCCCCGGATGCGGACCCTGCAGAGGTGAATTCCCATACTTTGAGAATGTAATCAAGAGATTCAGCAAAGATGAGGTTGTCTATCTTGGAATTAACGTAGTTCCCGAGCAGGACGACTATGTAATTCCATTTATGAAATCCAGCGGTTACAGCTTTATTCCGCTCAAAGATGAGGAGGATAAAAGAGGAAACCTGGTTGCTCCCGGAGCCCCGACAAACTATCTGATAGATGGTAACGGAAGAATAATCTTCAAAAACTTCAGAACCGACAGCGATAACGAAAGGGTTCTGGAGCTGATGATAAGCGAAACAATAGAGAGAGGGAAACAAAAGGAGAACAACTTTGAGGTTAAATTTAAAATCTCCGGCGTAAGTCCCAAAGGGGTTTTTGTAACATTCTTTGGAGATAAAGATGTTGCAACCAGCGAAAAGATTGAGGCCAATAACGGTGAATTTGTTTTTAAAGGTTATACGCCTTCACCAATGGTGGCAAGGCTTAGTCTGTCCGGAGAGGATAGATTTTTGAAACGTGTTGGAAATGGCTATATCCCATATAAAAGTTCAAGTCTTTGGTTAATTGTCTATCCTGGAGCCGCTTTTGCAGTAACCGGCTCGCTTGAGGGAAAAGATTTTCTCGATATCTACCCGCTCGATGGGGGTGAAAACGACATCTTCGCATCTCTCAACAGCAAAATGATGCCCGCGACAAACAATATTGGAAACCTTACCCTTAAA
>JAUYTH010000126.1 GCA_030695165.1 Bacteroidales bacterium | reverse complement strand
CCGCTAAACATAAAAGATTTAAAAATAACTGCACTCATTACCGAGCGTGACGGGCAGATAAGGGTTTCACTCAGGTCGTTAGATGATTTTAATGTCAATATATTCTCCAGACTCCATTTTAATGGAGGAGGGCACGAGAGGGCTGCCGGAGGGAAGTTATATATAAATTTTGAAGAGGTTGGCTCATTTTTTGAAAGAGCTCTGGAGCAGAGTTTTCTTAAGTGTAAAGGGGCAGATGAAGCTGCAGATAAACTGTAAAAATTAATTAAAACATATGCGGTTCACATCATTAATAGCATTATTGATTTTTTTAGTACCTCTCTCTTGTGCAAAAGAGGAGCAACTCAACCTTATGAGCCAGCAGGAGTCTGCGATAGACAAGTTTGCAGAGACATTTGCAGATTCCAGAGTTGTGGTTGATGATGGAGTTTGGAGGGTGATTATGGAGGAGGGGAGCGGCACAACTGAGGCTGTTGCAGGCGACTCTTTAAAAATCAATTATGCAGCATATATTTTCAGTTCGGGCAAAGGAGCTCTCTACGATACCAATGTTAAAAGTGTAGCAAACGAGGCAGGTTTGGAGCTGGATTTCGATCTTCTGCAGCCGAGATGGGTTATTGTCGGGAGAGGAAAACTGCTCTCAGGTATGGACAGAGGGCTTATATCAGTCAAAAAGGGAGAGAGATGTTATGTGATATTCTCTGCAAGGCACGGTTTTGGCAATACCCAAATAGGTCTGGTTCCTAAAATGTCCCCTCTGCTCATTGAGGTTTGGGTACTAGATGTGAAAAAGAATTAATTTTTTCTAACTTTGTATGTTTTTGTACAGACTCATAATGAATATTAACAGATACCAGAAATAATTTTACGAATGAATACCAGACACAGACTCAATTTCGCACTTCTCACAACAGCCATCGCTATATTTTTATCCTCTTGTGCGAAAGAGGTCCTAGAGAGCTCCGACTCAGTAGAGAAACGAATACTCGAATCATATATAACTATTGTGCATAAAGACAGCATTCAGCCACTCTCAAGTGGTGTCTATATAATCAATGCCAAAAAAGGTACGGGAACCTCTTTTAAGGAGAACAGCGCCGTTTTTGTGAGGTATTCTACAATGGATCTGAAGGGTAACTTCCTCTCTACTACAAACGAGACTCTTGCAAAACAGCTGGGTAGCTTCTCCTATGCAAGTTATTATGGACCTATTCTTCTCGAATTGGGAAACTATACCCTTATAAAAGGGTTGGAAGAGGCACTTCTTACCCTTAAAGAGGGTGCACGTGCGAAGATTATTATCCCTTCGTGGGCATCGGAATTCAACTACCTCAACAGCGACAGATACCACGCTTCTACAACAATTTACGACTTAGAGGTTATAAAGGTAATTGACGACTATCCTCAGTATGAGCTGGATACTCTTCAGCGTTTCAGTAATATTCATTACGATGGTCTCGACTCATTGGTAAAGGGCTATTACTACAAATCCCTGGTAGAAGGGAGTGGAGATTCTCTAAAAGCAGGTCTTTCGGCAAGATATAATTATGTAGGAAGGTTAACCAATGGTTTTGTATTTGACACAAACATAGAAGATACTGCAAGAAAGTACAGGATATACAGTGCAGATAAATCATACGGGCCATTAACACAAGAGATTCACGAAGTGGGTGGGAGTTCAACATCCGGCGGAAGTGTTGTTGATGGATTTGCAAAGACGCTTCTCAAAATGAAATATGGCGGGAAAGCAATAACTTTCTTCGGAAGTGAATGGGGATACGCATCCGAATCACAATCCTTTGGAAAAAGGCAGCAACTCCACTTTTACATAGAGGTGCTGCCCCAGTAGACAATCAATTATCTATTTATTTATTTATTTATTTATTAGCCGA
>JAUYTH010000125.1 GCA_030695165.1 Bacteroidales bacterium | reverse complement strand
TAAATTTAAAATTATAAGTTATGCATAAAGGAACAATTGGCGTTACAACCGAGAATATCTTCCCAATCATTAAGAAATTTCTCTACTCAGACCACGAGATTTTTTTAAGAGAGCTGGTTTCTAACAGTGTAGATGCAATTCAAAAGATCAAATCTCTTTCCGGTAGCGGAGAGTTTAAAGGGGAGCTTGGAGATCTTCGTATTAAAATATCTGCTGACGAAAAGAAGAACACAATTACTGTGAGTGATAACGGCATAGGAATGACAGAGGAGGAGGTGCAAAAATATATAAATCAGATTGCATTTTCAAGTGCCGGAGAGTTCCTCGATAAATATAAAGATCAGTTAAACAACATTATTGGTCACTTCGGGTTGGGTTTTTACTCCTCTTTTATGGTTGCAAAGAAAGTTGAAATTCAGACACTATCGTGGAGCGAGGGGGCAGAGCCTGTTAAGTGGAGTTGTGAGGGGAACCCGGAATATCAGATTACTAAAGGTAAACGTAAAGAGAGGGGCACAGACATAATTCTACATTTGGATGATGAATCTAAAGAGTATGCACAGGAGTCAAAGATTAATTACCTTCTTAACAAGTATTGTCGATTTTTACCTGTCGAGATTGCATTTGGCAAAGAGAAAGAGTGGAAAGAGGGAAAAGAGATAGAGCTGGACAGAGATAAGATTATAAATGACACAACACCTCTTTGGACAAAAAAACCGGCAGATCTTAAAGAGGAGGATTATATGGAGTTTTATCGCAAACTTTATCCGGCACAGGAAGATCCTCTATTTTATATACATCTTAATGTTGACTATCCTTTTACACTTACCGGCATTCTCTACTTCCCAAAAATTAAGGATAAGGTTGAGGTTTCCAGAAACAAGATTCAGCTCTACTGTAATCAGGTATATGTGACAGACTCGGTAGAGAGCATAGTTCCGGATTTTCTTACTCTCCTTCACGGTGTAATTGACTCTCCAGATATACCTCTTAATGTTTCCAGAAGTTATCTTCAATCTGACTCTAATGTTAAGAAGATTTCAAATCACATTACAAAAAAAGTTGCTGACAGACTTGAAGATCTCTTTAAAAATGAGAGAACAAAACTAGAAGAGAAGTGGGATAATCTTAAGCTGTTTATAGAATATGGTATGCTTTCTGACGAGAAATTCAGTGAAAGGGCAGAGAAGTTTGCACTACTAAAAAGCTGTGACGAAAAGTTCTTTAGTTATGATGAGTACAGGAAACTTATTGAACCAACTCAGACAGATAAAAACAAGAGAGTAGTCTATCTCTACTCTACCAATAAACAGGATCAGTACTCATACATCGAGAGTGCAAAGAGTCGCGGTTATGATGTGCTTTTATTTGATAGCCAGCTGGATGCTCACTTTGTAAACCATCTTGAAAGTAAATTTAAAGATTCTACATTTGCAAGGGTAGACTCAGATCACATCGATAAATTGGTGCTTAAAGAAGATCGCTCCCTTCCTGATATCTCTGCAGATGAGATGAGTGATATCACTAATGCATTTGAAGCAGCACTCCCACAGGGTCCACATTATAGCTTAACTGTAGAGAACCTGGGAGAAAATGATGGTGCCGTTCTAATAACTCAATCGGAGTTTATGAGACGATATAGGGAGATGTCTGCTTTGGGAGGGGGGATGAACTTTTATGGATCACTACCTGAATCTTATAACATTGCGATCAACAACAATCACCCAATCATCAATAAAATATTTGAAGATAAGAGAGAGAAGCTAGATGATAGCGTAAATGAATTTTCAAAAAAGGTTGAAGAGCCAAAATCAAGGTTGGAGGAGATTAAGGCAAGAATAGGAAGCAAAAAAGCAGATGAGGTTGAGACCGCAGATAAAGATGAAAAAGAGAGGCTTGAAGAGGAGATTCGCATAATTAATGATCAGAGGAAGACTCTTTTAACAAACTATGGAAAAGGGAGTGATCTTATTAAGCAGGTATGCGATCTTGCTCTCTTGTCAAACGGGATGTTAAAGGGAGAGGAGCTCAGCAGCTTTATTAAGAGGAGTCTCTCCCTTATTAAATAGAGTACAATCAGAATTTATTAATTTGACTGAATAGTCTGGTTAATAGATAATAGAATGATCTCCTTAAAATTATTAAAAAGTTTTAAGGAGATATTTTAGATATAATACCCGATATCTTCAACCATATTATGCAGCATCTCTATTCTCTGTGAAGTTACTTTCGGGGCCAATGAACAGGCAGTACTAAGAATAAAACCCCTACCCTTCATTCCGGTTTCAATTATTTTTTTTACATCTTCATATGCCTTTATATCATCTGCAAACAGAAGAGTATTGACGGAGTCTATGTTACCTTTTATAAACATAGACTCCCCAACTCTTGAAAATGCATTAGAAAGGTCTACATTTCCTACCGGTTCGGGATCCAGGCACTCAAGACCAGATGAGCCTGAGTCTCTCATAAGCTCCAGACGATCATCAATATGACCGCAAGTGTGAATATAGGTAAACTTTCCTTTTGCTTTGATTGCGGATATTATTTTACTCTCATATGGTAAAACAAATTCTGAGTAGTGTTCCGGAGAGATAAATCCCATTCCTGCAAAAGGAGAAGATATCTTTATAGCATCAATACCACAGTTGCACATTTTTTCTGCGAGATCTGCTATATTATGAGTAAATTTTTCAAGAATTTTTTTGCATTTATCCGGATTCAGAATTAACGATATGAGCCCCTGTTCGTAACCTAAAAGATCCAGAAAATAATCGAATGGAGATGTTATTTCACCGTGAATTGAGTATTTGTCGCCTACAAGCTCTCTCAGATATCCGAATATTTCGAAAGGATATTGCTGATCAATTCTAAAATAGAGATCCTGGGATACAGGTATATAATCAATAACATCGGGGATATCCCTTAACAGATCTATCTCATCGATACCTTTTTTCTCTCTCTTATTGTTGTATTTTACCATTGGCAGATCGTTCCAGGAGTGTATCTCCGTACGATCTTTAAACACAACCTCCTCTTTTCCCTCTTCAATTTTTTTTATGGAGATTATCTCGTCTCTCCACTGTGGAGAGTGTCCGTGAAGGCTTACTAGAATTCCATCAAACGAGAATCTTTCGCAAAGATCTGCCAATCCAACAGAAAAAAGTCTTCCATCATACCAGAACTCAGCCGGCGAGGGTTTGAGTTGTTGCATCATCGCGCCAATACTAAACTGGCACATCAGAGGTACTCTGTCCGGCTTGCGCAAAGACATTGCCTCAATTACTCTCTCTCTGGGTGTCATTTTCATAAAATATATTTTTCTCTGTAAAGACATTTATCATCTCTACACAAATTACAATCATATTTGTGAAATCTTACAGCTGACCCAATAGCCACAGCACCACTTATAGACTTAACCGGGGTCATTAAAAAAGATTCAGTAAGCTTAATGCCGCACGGGTCTGGAGGCAGGTAAGAGAAAAGGGAGCCCTGATCCTTTGTGCTCCACCCACAGTAGCCTGGGCTGTATCTGTTTGAGTACTTCATAGAGTGTGATTCTGCGTAAGCTGCTATCTTCATATGGAGAGAATCTGCTGCCAGTTCTGTATATTCTGAGGCTAAAAGATCTGAGAGAAAATATAGCAGTGGATCGCCTATGTATCTATCCCGGAGCTCTATATATCCTTTACCCAAAGTTACTACGAATATAGATATAGTCTCAGCTCTCTTAAAATGGCCCGAAATCCTTCTTCCCATATC
>JAUYTH010000119.1 GCA_030695165.1 Bacteroidales bacterium | reverse complement strand
CCATATTGCTGTTACCGGAATTACTCTGTCTGATGCCTCTCTTACTCTATACGTAGGTGATAACCAGCTGATTTACGCAAACGTTCTGCCCTGGAATGCATCAGTTAAAGATATTGCGTGGAGTTCCACCAACAATAGTGTAGCCCAAATAGATGCAACCGGGAGAGTTTCAGCTGTGAGTGCCGGAACAGCCTCTGTTATTGCAACAACTGCCCAAGGTGGATACTCAGCAACCTGCTATGTCACAGTATTAGAGAGAATTTTTAACCTAAACACAACAAATCTCACTCTAAGATACGGAGAGAGTACCTCAATAGCATTTGAAACACTCCCTGCTGCCTCTCCAGTATGGAGTAGCGATAACAGCTCTGTTGCCTCTGTTACATCTGCAGGAGTTGTAACTGCCGGATATACCACCTCTGTTACAACAATTCGCGCAACTGCAAATGGAATCAGCCGAAGTTGCGTTGTGAATGTAGTTGCTCCTGTTGTTGTGGTAAGTGGTGTTTCTCTGGATAGAAGTGCTGTAACTCTCTTAAGCGGAGGCAATCAGGCAACACTTACTGCCAATATTTTACCATCTAATGCAACAAATAAAACGGTAATCTGGAGCAGTTCCAATTTATCGGTTGCATCTGTTTCGGCAGGAGTAATCACATCAAATAACCCCGGGAGCTGCATTATCACCGCTACCACTTCAGATGGGGGTTACTCAGCAACCTGCAATGTAACAGTGGAGAGTCCAAATATTCCTGTGACTTCAATATCTCTGAATCATACCTCTTTAAAACTGGACAAAGGTGAGAGCAGGCAACTCTACGCGAACGTCTCTCCTGTTAACGCAACCGACAAAAGTATCGAATGGATATCATCGGATGAATCTGTTGCATCTATAGATGTTGACAGTGGCTTAATTGTAGCAAAAGAGTTTGGAGTTACCGTTATAACTGCCAAAAATGTTTTAAGCGGAGTAATAGCTCAGTGCGTTGTTAGTGTGTATCTTCCTCTTTCGGTATACGTTAGTACTAATGAAATATACAGTTACGACCAGAATACAGACCAAACTATCGGTGCAGAGATTATTCTTTATGCAAGGGTAAATCTAAGTATTCCTTCAAATATGTCTATAGTAAACTCCGTTTCACCATTTGTTACGGTAAGTGTCAACTACTCATATTTGTATAACGGTATTCAAACTTCAGGGATAACCACTCTCTTGCTAAACAATACAAATAATAATGACTCGCCGGGAATATACATAACCGGGATTACACAAATATTCAGCTTCATATCACCTATGAGCGAGATACAGATTATTAATGCTGTTAACTCCTTTAGTTATTCAGTTACACCGGGAAGTGCATATTCAAGCCTATACCATATAACCTGGTAAAAGAGAAACAATTTGACCCTGGCAATAATAAATTTAAAATTTAAAACAACTATTATGAAAAAATTAAATCTTTATCTGACATTTGCTCTGCTGGTATCTGCAATAATGCTCTCCTGCAGTAAAGAGGTAAATATTGAGTACCCAACCTGGAACGCCCTTGCTTTCTCCGAAAATCCATCCGACAACTATCTCCTCTATATGGATGAGCCATACGTAAATCTTACCTTTCCGGGATCAGTTGAGAAGGGTGAGATAAACTACATAAACGGCTCCTGGATGATAGAGAAAATGGAGTATGTATTTATAGCTCACAACTGGGGAGAGCAGGAGCTTATTATCTACATTATGAAACAGGGAACTGAGGTTGCAGAGAGAGTTCTGCAGCCTCAGCCCCCTGTTGTGGGGAGTTTAGATAACCATATAAAAAAGTTCTCCTTAAAATTTGATGCCTCTGCAGGTGAGTACAGCTTCAAAGCTGCAGTCAAAGATCACAGAGGAGTTACGCCTCTACTCACTAAAGTGCTGCACAATAGTTCAAACAAGCTGGTTGTCAAGTAGAGATCAAATCCTACTTTTTCCCTTTAAGGTGCTTCTCCAAAAACTGATCCTGCTCCCATAACAGATGCAGAATGTTCTCTTTGGCTGTATAACTGTGGCTCTCTTTAGGAAGGATTACCATTCTGGCAGGTGCTCCAAGTCCCTTTAAAGCCTGGAAGTAGCGCTCTGTCTGCAGAGTAAAGGTGCCAGGGTTGTTATCTGCCTCACCGTGAACCAACAAAATTGGGGTCTTCATCTTGGCAGCGTTCATAAAAGGAGACATTCTGGTATATACATCTGGCGCATCCCAGTAATTTCGTTGCTCACTCTGGAAGCCGAACGGAGTTAATGTACGGTTATAGGCACCACTCCTGGCAATGCCACAGGCAAACAGATCGCAGTATGTTAAAAGATTTGCAGTCATAAAAGCTCCGTATGAGTGCCCCCCTATTGCAACTTTAGTTCTGTCAATATAGCCAAGCCTCTCAACTGCATCTATGGCAGCCTGGGCATTGGCAATGAGCTGCTCAATAAAGGTGTCGTTAGGCTCGGTTTTCCCCTCACCTATTATCGGGAATGCTGCATCGTGAAGCACTACGTACCCTCTGGTTACCCAGTAGACAAATGAACCATAAGATGGTGATGTAAAGAGATTCGGGTTATGATTGCTCTGGCTGGCAGAGGATACATCCTTGAACTCTCTTGGGTATGCCCATATAAGCAGCGGCATCTTCTCCTTTTTCTCTTTATCATAACCTACAGGCAGATACAGAGTACCTGAGAGTTCAACTCCGTCATTTCTCATATATTTAATGACCTCTTTGTGAACATTTGCAATGCTCTCGAACGGGTTTTTAAAGAATGTGATCTGTGTAAGATTATCTCCCTTTCTTTTGATATCTCTCATATAGTAGTTAGGGAACTCATTTTTTGACTGAATCATCACCATTACTAACCCTTTCTTAAGATTCTCAATAGAGATAATATCCTCTTTCTTATCGGTATATTTTGATTGATAGACTCTTCTCTTTAAAAGTGTCTTAAGGTTGAGTTCATCAATAAAAGGGAACTGACCATCTTTTGTGAATCCGTCTCCTATAAGGTAGATGTTGTCTCCCTCTATCGACATAACATTTGTACCGTAAACACCCCTTTTGCTGAATATAGTTCCGGGATCTGAGTATAAATCCTGGTTGTTTCTGTCCGAAATCACAATAGGGTTAACCGATGGATCTTGTGGGTTAAAGAGGTAGGACTTTGTGTTTCTGGTATCACCCCAGCTATCTGCAAATATCGCATATCTATCATCTCCCCAAAAAATTCTGGAAAACCTCTGAGGTACCTTTACCATAGATTTAGGTGCGGTGTCAAAAGGGGCCTCCCACTGGAAAAGCTCGTCTCTGAACTCGGCAGCTTTTGAGGGATCTCCTCCGTCCAGAGCCTCAACAAAGACTAAGGTTGATGGTTTATCTGCCCGCCAGCTCATAGACCGTTTACCTGTTCTTGTTGCTGAGTTACCTTTAAGGGTAACCTCTGCAAGGGGAACATCATTAACCTGCTTAACAAATTTACCATCAATTGTGTAGACAATAGTTTTTTGAGGAAATCTGTTTATCGGAACAATGTATGAGTAGGGCCTCTCGATAGTTGAGATCATAACATAGTTTCCGTCGGGAGATATACTTTCTCCTGCATACAGGGCAGCATTCATAAAAACCTTTCCCTCTCCGGAATCTATATTAAAGATATAGAGTTCCGAGCTAACTAATGTCTCAAAATTGAGTTCATCTCTTCTGTTTTTAAGCATATCCTGAAATGTCCTGTTTTGCGATTCAACTCCTTCACTTACAGAGATTATTGGCCCGGCAGGAAGATCCATCTTCTCATCCAGAATCTCACCCCTGTTGGATGGGAGAACTCTTGCCAGGATTGATTTGCTATCCTTGAGCCAGCTTAGAGGATTGTCTATATTACAGTTAATTATCGGTCCTGATATTCTCTTTGCAGTTGCGGCAAAAACATCCAGCACCCATAGTTCTACACCTTTGGGGGTTGTGATTGTAAAAGCCACATACCTCTCGTCAGGCGAAGGTTGTATATTTGCTATCTGTGGGTTTACGGGCAGTCCGCTCACCTGAATCTCCTCGCTTTGCGAAAACTTTCTCACTTTTATATTATTACTGTATTGCAGTTGTGTAGAAGTGTTGGTTACAGGATTTATTCTAAGGCCGGCAAGCCTCATCTCCTGCTGGTTGAGAGCCTCTAGAGAATTGTAAATATCTCTGTAGGTTAGAATCATATACTCTTTTTTCGAGTCCATTCTCACAGATGGGGCTCTCTCATAATCTACAAGATCCAGAATCTCTTTAGGGGGTTTCTGATAGTTAAGATTCTCCTGAGCCGCTGCCGGGAGCGGATACAACAGGCTAAGAGCGGCAAGTGCCAATAGAAGTGTAAATAGTTTTCTCATATGTTTTTTTTTAGGTTATAAAGATATAAATAAATAGAATCATCTTTCATCCCAGAATATAGACTCCTCTTTGAGAAACTTCAGAAAATATGCTGCCGGATACTCTTTGTTGCCTATGTTGGATGTGATTAATTTTACAATCTCTTTTTTGGACTCTCCCATTAGATAGAAGAGACTCTTTTTTGCGTTTAGTATTGTGGTGCCTGTCATTGTGATGCGACTCTGTCCGTTGTGCGGGTTAACACTGGCTGAGTATGCGTATTGTGGGTGATAAAGGTGTTCCTGTCCGGGAAAAATAGAGGCGGTGTGGCCATCTTCTCCCACTCCAAGAATAATAAGGTCAAACTGAGGGATGCCGTCTTTGACAGGCAAAATACTCTCTACCAGAGATGAGTACCTTAATGCCTCATCTACGGGGCTTCTCTCTCCGGCTATACGAAACAGATTGTTTCCGGATATTGGCAACCTGTCAAAAAGGAGTCGCTTAGCCATCCCGTAGTTGCTCATCGGGTCATCCGGCGGCACAGCTCTCTCATCTACCCAAAAAAAAGCAACTCTCTCCCAGGGGATCTTTTCTGCCCACTCAGTTGCCCAGAGTTCAAATAGCCTTGCCGGTGACCCACCACCGGAAATTGCCAATGAAAAGAGAGCATCCTGCTTAGATGCATAGCTGTAATGCAGTAGCTTCTCTTCAATCAAAGATGCCATAAGCATTGTGAGTTCACTGCTTCTGTCCATATTATAACTCGCAGTATAGATTAGTATTTGTAAGGTTCTTACAAGGGTTTGTCCATTTGCCCTCAGCCTCAATTATATTTTCACTCTCAAGTGGCCCCCAGCTTCCTGCAGGGTACCCGTGAAGTGGAGTGTTGGGATTCTCTTTCCAATACTTAAGTACCGGATCGAAGTACCTCCAGCTGGCTTCAACTGCATCACTTCTGGTAAAGAGAGTGCTGTCGCCATTAAGGCACTCCTCCAGCAACCTTGAGTATGCATCGCCATCTGTCAGCTGCGCCAGTTTATCATAGCTGAAGTCCATAGGAACCTGCTGTACATTAAAGCCACTTCCGGGAATCTTTACATCAAACTTTAGCACCATCCCTTCGTTTGGCTGAATTCTTATTATAAGTTGGTTCTGCGCAGGGCAATCATCCCTGCAACTAAACAGCCTGTGCGGGGTCTGTTTAAAGTGGATAATAATCTCTGTAACTTTAGTGGGCATCTGTTTACCTGTCCTAATGTAAAACGGAACGCCATCCCACCTCCAGTTAGATATATTAACCCTCATTGCCAGGAAAGTCTCTGTATGAGATGCCTCATCTACACCTCTCTCCAGGCGATAACCCCTTGCCATCTCTCCCCGCTTCTCACCGGCAATATACTGCCCTCTCACTACCCTTTGTGGAATATCATCATATGAGAGCGGTTTGAGGGATTTATAAACCTTAGCCACCTCATCCCGGAACTCCTGCTCTGCAAATAGGACAGGGGGCTCCATTGCTACAAGGGCAAGCAGCTGTATAAGATGGTTTTGAACCATATCCCTAAGCGCTCCCGCACCATCGTAGTACCCTCCTCTGTTCTCTATTCCCATATTCTCTACTGCAGTAATCTCCACTCTGTCTATGTAATGTCTGTTCCAGATAGGTTCGAATATGCTGTTTGCAAACCTAAGGGCAAGAATATTTTGTACGGTCTCCTTTCCCAGATAGTGATCTATCCGAAATATCTGCTCTTCGTTGAATACATCTTTTAAAACAGAGTTCATCCTTACAGCACTCTCAAGGTCGTACCCAAATGGTTTCTCAACAATCACTCTTCTGCTTCCGCTTTTAAGTCCGTTAACTGCAGGCTGTTCAAGATTGAGTCCTGCAATCTTGAGATTCTGAGGAATTATCTCATACATAGAGGGAGGTGTGGCCAGATAAAAAAGGTAGTTACTGCTTTTAAATTCGCTCAACCTATTCTTTAACAAACTGTACTCATTCGGGTTGGATGAATCCATTGAAAGATAAAAAAGATTATCAAAAAATCTCATATCACCATAATCTCCGCCGGAGATCAAACCCTCTCTGAATTGTGAATCCGAAAAGTTGCTCCTCCCTACCCCGAGTATGGCAAAGCCCTCTTTAAGAACCCCTCTCTCGTACAATTTGTAAA
>JAUYTH010000118.1 GCA_030695165.1 Bacteroidales bacterium | reverse complement strand
GGATTACAGAGCTGCTATGCAGAGCGACCCCAATTTGCGTCTGATTATTACCAAGATGGGGCAGATGATGGCAGACAGAGGTTTTCCTCTAAAAGACCTTGAGGCAGAGATGCGTAATATGATGCAGGAGAGCGCAGAGAGCTCTATGCTCACCAGTTCATCTTCCGGTTCGGAGATGGCAGAGAGCCCTATTGATGTTCTCAAAAGGGTTGCCAAAGCAGATATTATTCTTGATCTGGATTTTGATCTCAAACCTCAGGGACCATCTAAGTATATGGTATTCAACCTTAGAGGGTTGGATGCATATACTGCCAAGCAGGTAGCCGGTGTAGCCGGAGCGGGGAGGCCATCTACATCTGCAACTCCGGAAATCCTTATGGAGGAGGCAGTTCTTAGCCATATGGACAGCTTCAACGCCGGCCTGATGAGACATTTCGACGACCTGTTCGAAAATGGACGTGAGGTTAAAGTACTTGTAAAGGTGTTTAATAACTGGGGCGAAAATCTAGAAAGCGAATTTGAATCCGCCGGCGAGACCAAAGAGCTCTCATTTATTATAGAAGATTGGTTTGCAGATAATTGTGTTAAAGGAAGGTTTAACCTTAGTGACGCTACCGAGAATCAGATGAGATTTGAACAGGTACGTATTCCTGTTATGAAGCTCCAGAGTGGAAGAGAGAGAGCAGTTGACACCAGGAGTTTTGTGAGTGACCTTCGTAAACATCTCACCGACAAATATCAGATCCAGTCTAAACTCTACCTTCGTGGCCTGGGTGAGGCCTGGTTGATTCTTGGAGAGAAATAAACTATTTTAAAACTATTAGGAATGAAAAGAATTATTATACTACTACTCATCTTAATTACCGTTAAGAGCGGTATTGCCCAGAACACTCTAGGCAAAAGTGACGATCTTGGTAGAATTGCTCTGGCTGTAATGGTTCCGGATATGGCAGAGAACATACCTCAATCTGCCAGGCAGCTGCTGGAGAACAAGATGATGCAGATAGCTACCATAAACGGTCTTGGCGCAGGTGGTCTGGATCCGAGATTTTGTATTGTTCCGATGGTAAATATCCTCACAAAGGATGTAACCCCCACCGCCCCACCAATGATTGCCCTCAATATGGAGATCACCTTCTATATTGTGGACGCAATAAATCAGACAATCTTTGTTCAGACCACAATGGCGGCAAAGGGTGTGGGGCAGACAGAAGACAAAGCCTACATCTCCGGAATTCGCAATGTGAACGCCAGGGCAGGCCAGTTCAAAGGGTTTATCGAGAACGGTAAAAACAAGATTATTGAGTACTACAACTCCCAGTGCGATGCTATTCTAAAGAAGGCTCAATCTTTGGCAGGTATGAAACAGTACGAAGAGGCTCTCTTCTACCTGCTGAGCGTTCCGGATGTTTGTCGCGAGTGTTACGACAAGTGTATGGATCTCTCTGTAGATATCTATAAAAATTATGCAGATTACAAATGCACTCAGTATATGTCTGCCGCCAGAGCAGCGTGGGCCAATATGGATGCAGATCTTGCCGCACAAAACCTGGCAATGATAACTCCGGATATGTCCTGCTACCAGGATGCAACCAAACTTGTAGATGTTATAACCAAAAAGATGATTGCAGACGGCGCCAATGTTTGGAGCTACAAGATGAAGCGTTACGACGATGCTGTAGAGACAGAACGCTTGATAATCAAAGCTAAAAGAGATGTTGCCGTAGCCTGGGCTGTAGCCACATACTGGAATAACTATAACTATAACTGGGGCTGGTTATACAGAAACCGTTACTAATATGAAAAACAAGGTATTATTTTTCATTCTGCTATCTCTGATTCCTCTGTTCGCAATCGGGCAGGAGAAGGTAATAGAGAAGAGCGGCCCGAAGCCAAAATGGGTTAACGGGCTTGAGAAAGATTATGTAATTGTGGTAGGTACGGGAGCAACCCTGGATCTTGCCCGTCAACAGGCTCTTATGATGATCAAGGAGAGTATTGTAGAGGCGATTGCCGTAAATGTTAAAACCAGCACCAATATCCGCACCGAGGAGGTATCCAACAGAAAGAATGTCTTTATGTTTCTTGAGACCTTCTCTTCCAACACAACTTCTGAGTCTCAAAAAGTTCCTTTCCTGCAGGGGATCTCACTTGCCCAGGCAGAGGGGTTTTACTGGGAGAAGGTACAGTCCAGAGAGTTGGGTACCCAATATGCATATCATATAAGATACCCTTTTCCTGTGGTGGATATGAACCGGCTCGCTTTTGAGTTTAAACTGCGCGATGAGGAGCTAACAGCAAAGCTTGAGAGGCTGGCTGCAGAGAACTTCTACCCCTCAAGTGTTGAGGAGATTGAGTCTCTTATTGGTGAACTCCGGATTCTTGCAGATTACTTTATGGATGGCCGCAGAGATGTTGCAAACCTGGCAATTCGCAGATTCAACTCTATGCTCTCTTCAATCGAGCTCTCAGATGCCGGGAGCACTCTTGGAACCGTCAGGTATGTCCTAAAACTTGGCTCTAGGGTAATAACCACAGTTAAAAAGCCTGTTGTGCGAAGCGAGTGTGCTAAGTTCACCGGAACAGACCACTATCAGGGAGTGTGGAACATTAAATATGACTACTCCGAATGTTACGGTGATCTTAAAAACAATGTTGTGGTTCGTTACCGTTTTGGCAGCAACAATGTAGAGAAGATATTCTACTTCGACATCAATCAGACAAAAGTTGATATTTTTGTAAGCCAGGCAATAGGTTTCAGGAAAGAGAAACTTGACTTGGATTCTGTTGCACGTGCTAAAGTAGATATTGCAATATCCTCTAAAACAGATGCTCCGTTTACGGTGACAAAAGTAATTCTTGAATTCAAAGGGTTACCCCAAATAATTGTAGAAAACATAAACAAAAGCTTCTCCGGAAAAGGTATACACAACCTTAGCCTGGTAGTAGAGACCCCTGTAAATATAGCGCAGAGCAGCTCCCTTGGAAAGACAGTTGTTCAGATGAACGGTTTTATCCAGTATATAAATAATACCAGCGGAGAGAGCGGCACTTACAGAATTTATAACCAAAATTACAATACCGATTGGTAAAATAATCTGTCCCAATAACCTAAAAACTTTATCATTATGAAAAAAATTGCTCAATTTTTAATGGCTTCAATGGTGATGGCAGTAGTTGTTATTGCCGTTACATCGTGCGGTGCACCTAAAGCAGCAGTTCCGGATGAAAAACTTGTTGAGATGTACTGCAGCGGGCCTCAGTATCTAAGTGATGCTACAGCTCTTCGTTTCACAGCTATCGGAACCAGTATGGATCAGATGACCTCCAAGAAAAAAGCTATGAGCGATGCCAGAGCAGGATTGGCAGCTCAAATTGAAACCACTGTTAAAAGTGTGATTGACAACTATGTTAAATCTTCTACCCACAACAACAAAGAGGATCTTAGCAACAGGTACGAGGGGCTAAGCAGAGAGGTTGTAAGCCAGACTCTCATTGGAACAAGAACCGTTTGTGAGCAGATGACTAAAACAAAAGATGGCAACTACAAAACTTACATTTGCGTGGAGCTTGGTGGCCCGGAGATTCTTACATCAATTAATAACAGGTTTTCAAGGGATGAGTTTCTTAAAGTAGATTATGACTATGAGAAATTCAAAAAGACCTTTGAAGAGGAGATGAGCAAACTAGGAAAATAGAATCCCGATTGTCTCAAGAAACTGCACCGGCATAATGTGCCGGTGTGGTTTATTATTTGGAAATGCATCTCACTAATCATTAGCTAATTAGTTTAAGATGAAAAATTTACGCAAATATTTTCTCATAATATCTGCACCTCTTACCTCTTTTTTAACTCTCTCTTTGTGCTCTCTTGTTTTGTGCGCACTCGTTTTATGCCCCTCTCTATCTGCCCAAAACACAAACTCTCTCACCGGCAAAAATGCAGATGAGATACCGGTTACCGTAAAATCTTTCCTTCCAAAGGAGTTTTGCACCCCTTTTGATGATAATAAGAGGGTAGTTATTGGGATATCAGACCCAAAAAACGACTCTTTAACCGGTTACAATCAGGCGTGGTTGAGAGCACATATGGTGGCTGCTTTGCAGGAGCAGGTAAAAGTTAATATGGTAGCGGAATTTTTCAGTTCTCAAAGAGAGACCAGTGTGACCAAGGTCTCCAGATACGAAGAGATGTATAATATTGAGGCAGGAATTCCGCAAAATATCAGTTTGAAATTAATCTCGTCATACATCCTCTCCAGCGGGGAGACAATTCTTTTTGCAGAGATTCTGCCGGAAAAATCAGAGGATGTTCCCAAACCTGGTAGACTCAAATTTGAGTGCTCTCTTTATCATATTGAGAACATCCTTGAAAGGGGTCAGCATATCTACAGAACAAACTATCACTCATATCCGCACAACTACCAGGAAGAGAGACCCGGCGAGGAGAAATATGAGGTCTATTCATTTAATAATCTTTGGTATACCATAACAGGGTCCTTTAACGGAGTAAAGAGTTCAAGGCCAAATCTAAAATTCTTCTACTCTCTGGAGAGGGGCTCGCACACAGAGTTACCCAATCTGGATGGCGCTGTTGGCGTAACCACTATAGAGGGTCTCTGGCCTGCATTTATGACTGCCCTCCTTTGGCAGATTGCAGGTGTACTGGACTATGGCAACCCCTCTGTTAGTCAGGTTACCGACAGCTACAGCAAACACATAAAGCACCTTAGCCGTACTGCAGAGAGCAATACGGTAAGATCTAAGCTAAAAAAGCTGGTCCTGGTTTCGGACAGGCTTTATCCAATTATCCAAATAGAACAAATAAACACGAGTGATAAATGAAAAAGATATTAAAAACACTCTCTGTTTTAATTACTCTGTGCATCTGCGGATATTTGCCTCTCAAAGCGCAGACCTACGAAGAGTATAGGAAAAAAGAGATTGAAGATTTTAAGAAATTCGTACAGCAGGAGCAGATTTATATCGCGAGGATGGCTAAAGAGATCAACGACTACCTTAATAAACAGGATAAGGAGTATAAAGATTATCTCAACAAAGAGTGGAAAGCCTACAAAGCCTTTGCTGCAGAGAAAAGAGCATCCAAACCTAAGCCTGTTGTCATTCCGGATTTCAAAAAAGAGGAGATTGGGGCAATCCCAAAAAAGGTGGCCAATCTAACTCCGCAAAAAACAGTTATATCTACGGTTCCGTTACAGGCTCCGGTTGTGAGCCCTCCTGTAATGAAATCGGTAAATAACTCTCTCGATCTTGCAAATGCCAGGGTTAATTTTTACGGCGTTCCAATCTACCTCAGCTACGACCCTGCCTTTGATGTCAATCTCTTTGGCGTTTCAGGTGAGAAGGCAATTTCTGCCTACTGGGAGAGGGCAAGTGCTTCGGGCTACTCATCTCTTATTGAGCAACTCTCTGTTCATAAATCAAATATGAATTTGAATGACTACTGCTACTATCTTCTGGTTAACAAGGTTGCACAGTCTCTCTACCCCGGCAACAGAGAGGGAGAGATTCTCTCTACCTGGTTTATGATGGTAAGGAGCGGATATGGGGTAAGAATAGGGTTTGAATCTAATGGCAATCTGCAACTGCTTTTACCTTCATATAATAGTGTCTACGGGATGAAGTTCCTCAAAGAGGGAGACAAGTACCTATATATAGTGACAAACTCTACAGGAAGCAGTATCAGAACTTATGACCGTGACTTTCTCACAGCAGGCAAAGTTATAGATTTCAACATCTACTCTCCAATGAATCTTGGAGGAAAGCTCTCTGCCAAAAATCTTGACTTCACTCACAAAGATAAACAATACAGTATCTTGGTCAACTATGACCAGGGGTTGGTAGATCTTTACAAAGATTATCCACAGCTTGAGATGCCTGTATACTTCAATGCCGCTGTCTCCGTTCAGGCAAAAGAGTCGATAGCAGCATCACTTAAACCAATTATCTCGGAGATGAGTGAGCAGCAGGCTGTAGAGTTTCTGCTTAGCTTTACCCAAAATTCATTCAAGTATAAGACAGATATTGATCAGTTTGGCTACGAAAAATTCTTTTTTGCAGAGGAGCTCTTCTTCTACCCGTATAGCGATTGTGAAGATCGTTCGGTACTCTTCTCATATCTGGTTAGAGATTTAGTTGGGCTCGATATGGTTGGTGTGGAGTTCCCGGACCATATGGCAACTGCTGTTAGGTTCTCTTCATTGGTTGAGGGAGATCATATCAATTTCAATAAAAACAGGTTTGTAATTGCAGATCCTACCTACTTTGGGGCTCCTGTGGGGAGTGCAATGCCTCAGTATCGTGAATCTTCACCAATTGTGATTCCAATGAACAACATAAGGGGTGCCTCAGAGAGGGAGAATCAGCTTTGGTCTTCTGTTCAGGAGAGTGGATGCTATCCGGGAAGTAATCTCAGGAACCTCTCATATCTCTCGGACGGGTCAACTGTACTTACCGGGTTTTATACCGGAATCGCCTCATTTGCAGGAAAAGTACTACCTAACGCAGGAGAACTCAACAGAGGATTTGTTGGAAGGATGAGTGGTGGTAACGCCGTTTGGGTATTACCAATGGAGTCAACCGGGAATAGTGTCGGAATCTCTGTTGCGGCCGGTAAAGGGGATGATATTTATGTGGCAGGCTCCTTCCGTGGCAACCTCTCTCTTGGTGGTTCAAGATTGAGTTCAAACCCCGGCTCTCAGGATGGATTTGTTGCCTGCATAAGCAAGATTGGAGCTGTAAAATGGTTGTCGAAGTTAAACCTGGATACAATTCCGGGAAATGCTCCTATAGCCTTTAGCGCTACCTATAATACCGGCGGAGCGAGGCTTGGACTCACCCGAACTATTGCTCCGGTAGATTTCAAAGGTTACGGGCTTTTTGCAGAGGGTGACGGGAATATTGTCTACAACGGAATTGTAAATAGAGTCTTCTCCTCAACTCCGGAAGTTGCAAAGGCTGAGTATGCCAGTGCTGCTGTTGCCGCAACTCCGGAGATGCTTAAAAAAGAGACAGATGCTATGATTATGGACAATACAGATAAAGGTATTGCAGGTCTATTTGCAGCAATTCTTTTGGTTAAAAATATGGGGGCGACTCTCTCCGGAAACGATGCCAGGGGAACCCTGGACAAATACAACCCAATATTCAGCAAAAACTGCCCAAATCTCTACAGGAATCTGGGGATGATTAACTTTGTCAAGAACAGCAACGGTGTAATCTCAATCCAGACTCAAAACGGAAAGGATATCTACTTTGACCAGATACGTGTAAAAAACAACGCCAATATTAACATTGTGCAGCAATCCAACGGCAACCTTACCGTGCAGGTTCTCACCGGTGTTCTGGTGGGAAAGATGGTTGTTTGGTTCAAACTTAACCACGTAGAGCTGGTCAAAAAGAGTGGCGATATGGTATTTGATTACGACAAAGATCACTCAACCGCCCAAATTAATATGACAAAAGACATTTTGTTGTAACCTGATATTTAATATTATTTAAAACAATATGTGTTTTTAACTAAGACCAACTGAGTAACAATTACTCTAACACTTCAAATGAAAACTACACCTAAAATGAAAACTTTATTCCATCTTTTTTTAATAATCTCAATCATAGCAATTTGTTGCACCTGCAGCAAAGATGGAGGCGGGGTTGGAACTATCCAGTTCCGGATGACTAATCCGGTAACAACAAAATCTCAAAGCAATCTGCAAAAAGCTTTGAGCAACCCCCAGATTAACTCTCTCCAGGCACCATACGTAAACCCGGACCTGACAGGAGATGTTACTCAGACAACAATGATAACTCTAAAATTTTGTGTGGGGGATGTTTGGGTATCAACAGGAGAGGTAAAAGCGGGAGGTACAGATAATCTAACCTGGGTTAGACTCACAAGTGTTACAAATCAGGATCTAAAATATTTTGAAGATTACACATTTCAATCGGTTGAGATTCCTGCCGGAACCTATAGAAGTATTAAGATTACTTTAAAAAACAGATGCTATCGTGTTGTTACACTAAACTCGAACCCTACAGTTAAATATGAACTGCTCGAGACTATGGGTAGTTTTGACGATCCTTGCAATGATAATGATGAGAGTTGGGTTGATCCAAACTACTTTACAGAGCACGGTAACCATAAGATAGTGGGCGGAGTATTTAAGGTGGTTAGTCCTGGAGAGAAGCTTCGTGGGTTCACTATTGAATCGGGTAAAACAGTTACTCTCAGCTGGAGGTTAGGAGCGGGTGTAACAGAACCGTGTACTAACGCTCTTCTTGACTTAAACAAGAACAGAAGATGGGACTGCGGGACAGATGATATAACAATAACCTGCCCCCCTTCAGTTGAATATATGTGGGATTTTGTAGTTAATTAGTCTCTAACCCACACCGATTCAATTTGCACAATATATAATTTATGCAGATTGCCTTTTGTAAGATAATGATTTTTAATTGGTTCTTTATCTAAAAAAGCATCTTGTGAGAGCATATCGGCATAGATTTTTCTAACCTCTAAAACAATTTTGGCCTCCCTAAATGCGGGGAGGCCTTTATTTGTAAAGATTGGTGTTAGAGCTGCCTCTTTTATTTTATCACAATCTCTTCCGCTTTTAACTCCGCAGATATTTAGTGCATTTCGGTATTTCTCATCATAAAATGAGAGTGTAAACCTTTCATTCTCCTCAGTAAAGTTGTATGTAAATCTTTCGGGGCGTACAAAAACAAAGGCAACCGGTCTGTTCCAAAGGTACCCTGCCCCACCCCAGTTGGCGGTCATTGTGTTGAACTTCTCTTTGGTGCCTGCAGTTACAAGCATCCAATCCATAGCTATAAGTTTGATAAGATTCCCCGGAATCTCCATCGGGTCTATTGCCCTATATCCTAAATTCTGCATTTCAACTAACAGTATTATGTGTAAGTAATTGTATATCTGTAATATAAAAATATCGATTTAATAAAATCACAAAAATGTAATTTACAAGTGCCTCATAATTAGAGTATTTCACAAAACACTGTCAGTTCACAGATGCAGTTACTGTAATGCTGAAAATACCTTTAAGAGAGCTCTTCTCCTTTTGCTCGGCCGGGGTGTAATACTTGTCCAGAACCTCCTGTGGCAGTACTATTTCGTTCTCTTTGCATACAGTTATATTCTTGAAGCCCTGCTTTTGGATAATCTCCAGATACTCCTCCATCTCTACCGCTCCTGATACACAGCCGGCATACATCTCGGCATCTTCACGCAACTCTGCAGGAAGCTCCCCTTTTGTTACCACATCTGACACACAGAAGTGTCCGGTTGGTTTTAAAACTCGTTTTATCTGGGCAAATGCTCTGTTTTTGTCGGGAACCAGGTTGAGTACGCAGTTGGAGATGACGACATCGTAGTAGCTGCCCGGGAGAGGCATCTCCTCTATATCTCCTTTTATAAACTCTACATTTATGAATCCGCGCTTGTTGGCATTACTGCGTGCCTTATCTATCATAGCATCTGTGAAGTCCAGGCCGGTAACCAGGCCGCTCTCACCTACAACTCCTGCGGCTATAAAGCAGTCGTTTCCTGCTCCGGAGCCCAGATCCAAAACATAATCTCCCTTTTTGATATCTGCAAACATAGTGGGAATGCCACATCCAAGGCCAAAATCTGCCTCAGGTACATAACCTTCGAGGTGATCGTAATTTTCACTGAAAGTAGATAATTCGGGAGAGCAGCAGCTGCTCCCCGATCCACAGCAACAAGATCCTGCGCTATCTTTAGAGGGGATAACCACTCGGGTGTATCTCTCTTTGATTACCTGTTTAATGTTTTGTGGGCTCATAGCCCCTGTGCCTTTTGCCGGTTCCATTATTGTAGGATTTTGGGTTAAATTATTTAAAATTTATACTATATGCAAATTTTGCACTTAATATTTCCACCTCTTTGCCAGGGCAACCAGGGAGAGCATCACCGGCACCTCTACAAGTACACCTACTACAGTAACCAAGGCGGCGGGACTCTGCAGGCCAAAAAGTGCGATGGCAACTGCTACTGCGAGTTCGAAGAAGTTACTTGCACCTATCATTGCGGCAGGAGAGCAGATGGCATAGGGTAGTTTTATCTTTCTGCCTGCAAACCAGGTTATAAAGAAGATGAAATAGGTCTGGATTACCAGGGGTATTGCGGCCAGGAGTATGATGAGCGGGTTTCCCAGAATATTTGGTCCCTGAAATGCGAAGAGCAGAAGCAGGGTAAGAAGAAGTGCAAAGATGCTGAGTGGCTTCAGTTTGGGTAGGAAGATGGTTTTGAACCACTCTTCTCCGTGAGATTTTATAAGAACTCTGCTGGTTAAATATCCTGCAACCAATGGAATAACAACATAAATTATTACACTGGAAACCAGAGTATCGTAAGGGATTGTGACATCTGTTATTCCCAGCAGCAGCCCCACTATAGGGATAAATGCCACCAGTATAATAAGGTCATTTACAGAGACCTGTACAAGTGTATATGTGGGGTCTCCGTCTGAGAGGTAGGACCATACAAAGACCATTGCAGTACAGGGGGCTGCCCCCAGAAGTATTGCTCCTGCAATATACTCTCCGGCAAGCTCCGGGGAGATGAATGCGGCATAGATTTTAGAGAAGAATATCCAGGCAAAAAATGCCATAGTGAATGGTTTAACCAGCCAGTTTATAACCACTGTCAGAATTAACCCTTTTGGATTTCTCTTCACATTTTTTATACTTGAAAAGTCTATCTGCAGCATCATCGGGTAAATCATCAGCCAAATGAGAATTGCAACCGGGATGTTGACCCTGTAAATCTCCATCTCACTTAATATCTGCACAGAATCTCCTGCTAATGTTCCAATTAGTATTCCACCCCCAATACATAATGCAACCCAAAGGGTAAGGTATTTCTCAAACAGGCCTATATGTTTTTCCGGTTTAGTCATATACTTTTAAATTTAGTTATGCTCCAATTTTAAATTGATCTGTTTATCTTAAAATAATTTGCTACTGCTTAACTTGCTCTAGATAGAGTTTTTTAAACGCCTCTCCAATTTGGTCCCTTACCCTACGAAACTCACTCCATATATAGTCGTCGCTTCCGGTCGCGTGAGAGGGGTCGTCAAAGCCGATATGCAAACGGGTCTTAACTTTTCCCATAAATGCAGGGCAGGCTTCGTTTGCACCGCCGCAAACAGTTATAACATAGTCCCACTCATCTGCAAGATAGAGATCTACAGAGTCTGAGGTGTGGTGGCTAATATCAATTCCTATCTCTTTCATCACAGTAACCGCTTTCGGGTTTAGCTTCCCGGAAGCCTCTGTCCCGGCAGAGCGTACAATAATATCTTTATCAAAAGATTGCAGGAAGCCGTGAGCCATCTGGCTGCGGCAACTATTTCCCGTACAAAGTATTAATATTTTCATATCGCTCCGTATATCAGCCCTGAAATTGTTGCCATAATTATTACAAGAACCACATAGACTACTGTTTTTTGAGTTCCCATAATACCTCTTATTACCAACATATTAGGCAATGAGAGTGACGGCCCTGCAAGTAGTAGTGCAAGTGCCGGTCCTTTGCCCATTCCTGCAGCAATAAGGCCTTGAAGAATTGGAACCTCTGTAAGGGTGGCGAAGTACATAAAGGCTCCTACTATTGATGCAAAGAAATTTGAAAAGAATGAGTTACCTCCTACAAGAGCATTGATCCATTCGTTAGGTATTACCCCGGCAATTGTCTGTCCGTCGTGGGTAGAGCCTAAAAGGAAGCCGGCAGTTACAACGCCAATTGCCAATAGTGGAAGAATTTGTTTTGCAAAACCCCAGGAAGAGATTGTCCACTCCCTGTTGTCTTCATCTCTTTTATCCAACAGAGTGATGGTAGATAAGGCTGCAATACCTACAATCATCGGAACCAAAGGGCTAAGTTTTGCGTTTTCTATGAAATTATCTGCAAGTAGTGCAGATGCAACAACTGCTATAGCCGAATAGAGTACCCACTGCCACTTTATCTTTAGAATTTTTATTAGAGAGTATCCCAGCAGTAGTGAGAATAGCCCTGTGATGTACCATTTATAAGACCAGATATAGTACCAGGCACTTGTAGTGTCGTCAGATGAAGGGCTTCCCCAGTTTGCAAAAACCAAAATAAGCACAAGAGTGAAGAAGTGGAAAGAGGTTTGCCACATCGGGCGTTTCTCCAGAGGGGGAACAAAATTCATCTGCTCCTCTCTCTTTAGCTTCTCCTCTTTGCGGTAAATAATTGACATTGCAGATCCTATTACTATACTAAAGACCACTGCTCCTATAGTTCTCGCGACACCCATCTCAAAACCCAGGATTCGTGCCGTTAGAATAATGGCAAGAATGTTTATTGCCGGTCCGGAGTATAAAAAAGCAATTGCAGGGCCTAAGCCTGCTCCCCTTTTATGTATGCTTGAGAAGAGGGGAAGAATTGTGCAACTGCATACTGCCAGCACAGTACCGGAGACTGCAGCAACAGAGTAGGCAAGCCATTTCTTTGCGTTAGCCCCAAAATATTTGAGTACAGATCCCTGACTCACAAATACCGATATTACCCCGGCAATAAAGAATGCCGGCAGCAGGCAAAGAACTACGTGCTCTCTTGCATACCATTTAACTAAATCCAGTGTAGCTGCTATTGCGGTGTTGAACCTTGCGCTCTCTATGGGAAGGAAGAAGGCCACTCCGAATGCGATAGCTATCCATAGCAGGATTTTAAACTCTTTTCTTTTTTCCATTATTAAGTTATTTCTTCGATTCTATTTTTAATTTCTTTTCCAATTGCTGCTACTTTAATTTTACAACTCAATATTTCGTTTAAACACGAAATGTGAATTCAAAAAAAACTAAAAGAAGAGCTCTATTATAAAATATACCCCCACCAGAATGAACAGAACAGCAATAACTCTTCTGAACCAAACCTCGAAAGTTTTTATACGGCTATACATTTTGCCGACATTCCCTACGGCATAAGCCAGTAACCAGGCAAATATTATAACCGGGATTCCTGTTGCAATTGCATATAAAATAGGCAGATATAGACCTCCGGCACTGGAGATGGTTATTGGGATGAGCATTGCGAAGTATAAAACACCGCTGTAGGGGCAAAAAGCAAGGGCAAAAATCATCCCCAAAAAGAGGGTTCCCCAGTAGCTCTTCTTGCTGCTTTCGCCAAGTTTCTCGGTAATAGAACTGAGCCCGGCAAACTTGATCTTTATCACATCCAGCATAAATAGGCCTATTAGAATAAGTAAAGGTCCAAGAACTTTCTCTCCCCAACCTTGAAAAATTGAGGTTATATCTACCTGGTTTACACCAAAAAAGAGAAGCACAGCAAGAGCGGTATAGCTGATAGCACGACCTGCCGTGTAAACCAGACCTTTTATAAAAACCAGTTTGCGGTTTTCAATATCGCGGCTGATAAATCCAATAGCAGATATATTTGTTGCCAGTGGGCAAGGGCTGATTGCTGTCATCAACCCCAATATTATCGCAGTTATAAAAGAGTACTGAGAACTTTCCAGTATGCCTTGAAGAAACTCCATATCGTAATTATTGAATTAGAGTAACTATTTCTTAACCTGTGAATTATCTACAGCTTTTTTAATCTCGGCTTGTATCTTAGAGAGATCCTTGGCATTGATAAAAGCTTGTCCTGTAATGTCTGTAACCTTTCCATTTGTAACCACTACAAGAGCCTGACCGCCAATTTTATGTTTATCGGCAACGGCCTTACCCTCTGCTTCGTCAAGGTTATAACTTTTAAATGATGCCTCACCGGTTTTAACTTTATCTGCATAAAGTGAGTTTACGGCAAGTTTCGAATTCGCCTCCACTGTATTGCAAGTAACACATCTGCGGGTAAAGTGAAAATAGATAACTTCAATTAGTTGGCTTGATGGACTTACTGCTGCTGTAGATTTTATACTTGGTGCAGTTTGAGCTCCGGAAATAGTTTGTGCGTTTAGAGAGCAACCTAAAAAAGTCATCGCTAAAACGGTTGAGATTGCTAAAAAGTGTTTCATTCTAAAAATTGTTAATTGTTATTAATTACTTGACTAATATCTTAGACTATAAAAAATTCATTTAGTATAGTTTATCCCTGATATTTGCTTAATACTTGTTTAATCTCATCTGCAGATGGAACTCGTCCCTTAATCTCAACCTTCTCATTCACAACCAATGCAGGCGTACTCAATATATTGTACTTCATTATATCCATAATGTCTTCTACCTTGGTGATTGTTGCAACAATATTATTCTGCTCTACAACTTCACGGGTCATCTTTTCAAGTGTCTTGCACTTTGGGCAACCTGTACCCAGAATCTTTATCTCCATTGAATTATACTATTATTAACGTTATCTATCGTGCTAAAAATTTTGCAATAAGGCTTTTGGCCTCCTCCCAGTTCTCTCTGTTTATGCAATATTTTATATAGGGCGCTGTAATTTCACCCTGAATGAGTCCTGCTTTTTTTAACTCTTTGAGATGTTCCGATAGTGTAGAACGCGCTATAGGGAGCTCTTCTGCCATATCTCCGCTGTAACAGCACTTATCGAGGTTGTTGGCAAGGAAGTCCAGAATAAATACTCTTACCGGGTGCGAGAACGCTTTGCCGTATCGGGCAATTTTCTCCTGTTCTTGTGTGTAGTACTTAGTTTTCTTCATTTAAAATCATTTCGTAAAAACCCGAACAAATGTAATATTATTTTTTTACTAAATCCAAAAAAAAAATACTCTGTAAACAACTATATGATTTTGTTGTTGTTTAAAAATGGAATCGAAACAAAACTGGAAACGCACATTTGCCTTTATATGGACAGGGCAGCTCTTCTCAACTTTGAGTAGCTCTGTGGTAAGTTTTGCAGTAATTTTTTGGTTGAGTGTCGAAACAAAATCTGCAGAGGTTCTTGCTCTTGCTACAATATCTTCACTTTTACCCCAACTTGTTTTTGGTCTCATTACCGGAGTTCTTATAGACAGATGGAACCGTAAGCTGACTATGATAATTGCAGATCTCTATATAGCTGCCATTACACTTGTTATGGCAATTCTCTTCTATCAGGGAGATGTAGAGGTTGGCCTTATATATCTGCTTCTTGCACTGCGCTCTATGGGAAGTGCTTTCCATATGCCTGCAATGGAGGCCTCTGTTCCTCTCCTTGCACCCGAGAGTGAATTGATGAGGGTTGCCGGAATTAATAATATGATCTTCTCTGTTAGTACCATTGGCGCACCTGCTATTGCTGCAATATTTATCAGCACAATGGATATGACCTGGGTGCTGATGTTTGATGTTGCCGGAGCCTTGATCGCCTGCATATCTTTGCTATTTGTGAAGATTCCTAACCCCTGGGATGGAATAGATAGAGTCAAAAATGCTGCTCAAACAGAGTTCAGAAGATTTATTCACGAACTAAATGTGGGTTTACAAGAGGTTATTAAAAGGCCGGGGCTTATGTGGATGTTTATCTTTACAGTCTTTGCCGCTCTCGCAATGGTTCCTATCTCTACCCTTTTTCCTCTTATGACCCTGGATCATTTTGCGGGAGATACATTTAAAATGAGTATTGTTGAGATTGCTTGGGGGGTGGGGATGCTGGCCGGAGGTGGTTTGATGAGTCTTCCTAAGTTTAAATTCAATAATGTAATGCTCATAAACGCTATGTATGTTATTCTTGGGCTCACATTTGCATTTTCTGGCATTCTGCCTGAACAGGGATTCTACTTTTTTGTAGCATTTACTCTAATCGGTGGAGTCGCGGGGGCAATTTTTTGGGGGACCTTTACGGTTCTGCTCCAGACAAATTTGCACTCATCTGTTCTTGGCAGGGTCTTCTCTATCCATAATAGCCTAATAATGATACCGGCAATGTTTAGTCTAATGGCTACCGGATATATTGCAGATAATATCGGGATTACAAACGCATTTATCATCTCCGGCTCAATGCTCATAGTTATAGGGCTTCTTTCACCACTGATACCCGCAATCCGTAAGCTGGCAGAATTGAAAATAGAATAAAAGTTCTGAGAAAAGAGTATCTTCGTATTACTAATTTCAAGAAAATGAGCAATATTCCAATACCTTCGGCAAGGTTCTACGTACAAAAATCTACCGGCGAAACAGAGATCTTTTCCCAAGAGAAGCTTAAACAGTCTCTGATGCGCTCAGGTGCAGAGTCCTCTGTTATTGAGAGGATTGTAAATGAGATTCTGGAATGGATGGAGGTGGAGACCAATAGATTATCCGGTAACTCCGATAGTGTTAGATGGGGTCAGGCCGGTATGGACTCAGTTTTTGCAATACCAAGCAGGAAAATTTACACAATGGCCTTCTCTCTGCTTAGGAAGAGAACTACAAGTAACGCCGCAAGATACAAACTTAAGAGTGCAATGATGGAGATGGGGCCAACCGGACACCCTTTTGAACATTTTGCCGGAGAGATATACAGGGCTTTAGGTTATGATGTTGAGGTGGCAAAGACTCTTGACGGCTACTGTGTTACTCACGAAGTTGATGTTATTGCAACCAAAAACTTAGAACAGAGGTTTATAGAGTGTAAATACTATCAGAGCACCGGTAAAAACGCAAATGTACAGGTGCCTCTCTATATCCGCTCCCGGGTAGATGATATAATCAAATTCCGTAAAACCAGGTCAGAGTATGACGACTTTGAATTCTCTGGCGGTGTAGTTACAAACACCCGCTTTACAGAGGATGCCGAAAAATACGGTGAGTGTTGCGGATTGCATCTCCTTAGCTGGGACTACCCTAAAGGGAATGGAATAAGGGAGATAATTGACAAATTCAGACTTTATCCCATTACCTCCCTTACATCACTCTCTAAATCTGATAAGCAGATCCTTATGGACAACGGAGTTGTCACCTGCAGGCAGATTTCACAAGATCCGTCCCTGCTCGATTACCTTAAAGCCCCCAACTCAAAGCTTGAAAAGATTAAGGATGAGTTGAGGGATCTTGTGCTCTAAAGATTCTTTGTCATTGGGCTCGTTGGGAATTGAAGGCCGGCCTCTTTTAAAAGAGTATCTATTTTTTCTGCCTCTATAGATGGATTACTGTTGGGATTGAGTCCATTGTATCTTACTTTTCCATTAGCATCAATTATTGCTACGTGAGGAATTCCGGAAACTCCGTAAGATGTATTAAAAACAGTTTTTTTAGAAAAGGCGATATTCCAGGTGATATCCATATCCTTAATAAATGTTGGCATAAGTGATAACTCTTTATCGGGATCACCTTTTGTATCAATTTTTATATTGTTTTTTCTGTCGGTATGGCTACCCTGAATACTTGTTACTCCTATTATTGTTACCTGATAATCTTTATATCTCTCCTGTAGCTCCCTCATATTGCCAAAGCTTCTCACGCAAGGGCCACACCAGGTTGCCCAAAAATCTATGATGGTAACCTTTCCCTTAGTATCTGATAGTCTCTTGATATCCGCGTTACTGCACCAAATAAATTCAATCTCCGGAGCAGGGTTGTTTAAGAACTCCCCTTTTG